>CALFBW010000016.1 GCA_937951415.1 uncultured Chitinophagales bacterium
CGCTGCCTTAGTAAAAAAGGGCATCACAGGACTTACTTGTATCTCTAACAATGCTGGGGTAGATGATTTTGGGCTGGGCTTACTACTGCAAACACGCCAGATAAAGAAGATGATTTCCTCCTATGTAGGAGAAAATGCGGAATTTGAACGTCAACTGTTGGCAGGCGAACTAGAAGTTGAATTGAACCCTCAAGGAACTTTAGCAGAACGAATTCGAGCCGGCGGTTCGGGTATTCCTGCCTTCTATACACAAACAGGTTACGGTACTGAAGTCGCTGAAGGTAAGGAAACGCGTGAATTCGATGGTAAGATGTACGTCATGGAAAAAGCATTGCATGCCGATTTCTCTATTGTGAAAGCTTGGAAGGGCGATCATGCAGGAAACCTGATCTTTAAGTACACGGCCAGAAACTTCAACGAGTCAATGGCACTTGGAGGCAAAATTACCATTGCTGAAGTGGAAGAACTGGTTCCCAACGGCGAATTGAATCCGAACGATATTCACATTCCGGGAATTTTTGTACAACGCATTTTTCAAGGAAGCGATTATGAAAAACGCATTGAGCAACGTACTGTTACAACTGCCTAAAAAAATCTTCTCTAAGAAAAGTGAAACCGAAAGGTTTTTAATAATAAAAATAAATGAGCGATCAAGCATTTGGACTAGCAAAAGAAATGCTAGCAGAAATTGAAGCCTATCCGATTGAAACAAGAGAGCAATTAGAGCAATTTCGTATTGCATTCTTGGGGTCGAAGAATAGAATTAAGCCGCTTTTTGCTCAAATAAAAGAAGTGGAACCAACTCGTAAAAAGGAGTTCGGACAAACCATCAATGCCGTTAAGCAAGCAGCGCAAGCAAAATTCGATGCCAGCAAAGATCAGCTTTCAGGAGGAGAGTTTACAGGAGGAGGAGCCCAGGGAAGCTATGAAAGCCCTGACCTAACACGTCCTATTCCTGCTAATTCATTGGGAAGTATTCACCCGGTCTCCATTGTCATGAATCAAATCATCGACATCTTCAAGCGGATCGGATTCGTGATTTCGGAAGGACCGCAAATTGAAGACGATTGGCACAATTTTACCGCGCTTAATTTTCCACCAGATCACCCTGCTCGCGACATGCAGGATACCTTTTTTATTACCGAAGACATCTCTTTGAGAACACATACTTCGAGTGTGCAGGTGCGCGTCATGGAAAATTCAAAACCACCCATTCGTACCATTTCACCAGGCCGTGTTTTTCGAAATGAAACCATTTCTGCACGGGCGCACTGTCAATTCCATCAAGTGGAAGGCCTGTACGTTGATACAGATGTTTCCTTCGCCGATTTGAAGCAAACACTCTACTATTTTGCACAAGAAATGTTCGGCCAAGACACAAAGATTCGCTTCCGTCCTTCCTATTTCCCTTTTACCGAAATTTCGGCAGAAATGGATATCAGCTGCTTTATCTGCAAGCAGGAAGGATGTAATGTTTGTAAGAAAACAGGTTGGGTAGAAATTCTAGGTTGTGGAATGGTCGATCCGAATGTCTTGGAGAATTGTAAAATTGATTCGGAAAAATATACAGGATTCGCATTTGGAATGGGTGTGGAAAGAATAGCGATGTTGAAGTACCGCATCAATGACATTCGCTTGATTTTTGAAAACGACATCCGTTTCTTGCGACAATTTACCAGCAGCCTCTAGTTTGAAAGAAATAAAGAAGATCGTAGTTGTTGGAGCTGGAACGATGGGTTCTGGAATCGCTCAGGTGTCCGCAATGTCGGATCATGAAGTAGTACTCTATGATATCGCGCAAGATCGACTAGACTTGGCCATGGAAAAGATTGCCAAAAACCTCGATGGTGGGATCAAAAGAGGAAAGCTTTCAGAGGAAGAGAAAAAACAGTGCATAGCCAATATCACAGTAACAACAGACTTCCTGTTGCTGAATGGAGATTTACTCATAGAGGCGATTGTGGAAGACTTGGTAATAAAAGTTGATTTATTTAAGCGGCTGAATAGCCAAAATGCACCCGATGCAATTTTTGCTTCTAATACGTCTTCAATTCCGATCACAAGAATTGCAGCAGAGATTCCGCAGCCAGAAAGAGTAGTAGGAATGCACTTTTTTAATCCGGCGCACATCATGAAATTGGTAGAGGTGATTTCGGGAGCAGCAACTTCACAAGAAGTAGCAAACCAAGTCTTTGATCTGGCAATAAAAATGAAGAAAAAGCCAGTGCGAGTAAAAGATGCTCCGGGTTTTATTGTCAACCGAGTGGCACGTCAGTTTTACCTCGAATCTTTACAAGCAATGGAAGAGCGAGTAGCTACCCACGAAACCATTGATACAGTGCTCGAAAATTTGGGTTTTCGAATGGGTCCTTTTAAATTAATGGATTTGATCGGGGTCGAAACCAATCATTCGGTAAGCTGTTCAATGTTTGATTCCTTTTTTCAAGCCAGTCGTTTTCGTCCCAGCCGCATTCAGCAGCAGAAAGTAGACGCAGGTCATCACGGAAGAAAATCAAAGAAGGGATTCTACGAGTACAGCTAAGTCGAATTCTTAATAAAAACGGATTCTTTGTAAGAACAGTTTTACTTGAGCAGGATGATCCAATTGTTCAGCTTTCAAGTACTAACTTTCAGCTGTTTATCTTAATGCTAATAAATGAAAATTCTTCATACAGCCGATTGGCATATTGGAAAGAGCTTGCACAAATTTGAACTGGAAGAAGATCATCTCCTTTTCTTCGAATGGTTAATAAATACGATTAAAGAAGAAGAAGTCGACCTACTGTTGGTGGCAGGAGATGTCTTTGAAATGTCAAACCCTTCTGCACAAGCGCGTAAGATTTATTACCAAGTCTTGCAGCAATTAATTAGCAAGAACACAAAAGTAATCATAACAGGCGGAAATCACGATTCTGTTGCAATGCTCAATGCACCACGAGAGATCCTAGAAGCACTAGATATTACCATTGTCGGTGGGGTAGAGCTAGATAATTTAGAGCGAGAAATTGTTCCCATTTATTCCCAAAAAAATGAACTAGAACTGTTGGTTTTGGCGGTGCCTTACTTGCGTGATAAAGATATTCGCAAAGCTGTGGAAGGGCAAACGTACGAAGATAAGACAGAGGCTATTCGTCAAGGAATTACCCAACATTATCAACAATTGGTGGATATCTGTGGGGATAAATACAGCAAAGAAGTGCCCATGATAGCAATGGGGCATTTATACATGCAAAGCAGCAAAACGTCCGACAGTGAGCGAGAAATTCAAATAGGTAATTTAGCAGGAATAAATGTTTCTATGCTTCCGAAGAATATTTCTTACCTCGCGCTAGGACACATTCATCGACCGCAAGTATTGGAAGCCAATGAATGTATGCGCTACAGTGGTTCACCCATTCCTTTGAGTTTTTCCGAGAGGAAAGATGATAAGCAAGTTGTGCTAATAGAAATAAATGGAAATACTCAAATATCTGTGAAGCCTACTCTGGTCCCCAAAGCAAGAGAACTTCGAAAATTTACCGGGACTCTAGATCAAGTACGCGAAAAATTAGAGAATTATCAACCCGAGTATCCCTTGACCTCTCTAGTAGAAGTGGAAGTAAAAGAAAAAGAATTTAATGCGCTCATTTTATCGGAAGTTAATAATTGGAGGGCCTCAGAATGGACAGGAAATTTTAAGATATTACTTGCGCGGGCTTACTCTGAAAAAGGACAAAAACGAATGGATGAACTTTTCGATGCTGGTACCTCAATCGAAGAACTCAGCCCTAAGGAAGTATTTACAAAGCGATTAGAAAGTGAAGAAATAGCGGAAAAGAAAAAAGTGATTTTGGAAGAAGCATTTGCTGAAATTTGGCAGGAAATTTTAGAAGAGGATTAAGCTGATCAAATGAAGATTCTACGATTAAGTCTCAAAAATATCAATAGCCTCAGGGGCAGTCATATCCTTGACTTTGAAAATGCGCCCTTGAAAGGGGAATCCTTATTCGCAATAATAGGACCAACTGGTTCGGGAAAGTCGAGTATTTTAGATGCTATTACTCTAGCGCTTTTTAATCAAGTGCCGCGCTTTGATCGAAAAATTACCAAGACGGAAATAGCAGACCTTGGTTCAATAGTGACTCACTTTGAATCTGAAGCGAAAGCTGAAATTGTGTACAGCAGCAACGGAAAAACCTATTTGTCTAAATGGAGCATTTCCAAAACTAAAACGGGCAATTGGCGCGACTATAGCATGGAGCTATCAGACTACCCGAACGGAGAGTTTCACGATCTAAAAAAAGGAGAAGTTCCTGCGGCGAATGAACGGATCATTGGCTTGAGATATACGCAGTTTATTCGAGCTATTGTTTTGTCCCAAGGAGAGTTCTCGAAGTTTTTGAAAGCCAATAAAAACGAACGTGGTCAATTGCTGGAAGATATCACTGGCAGTTTTGTTTATAGGAAAATAGGGGAGCGAGCCTATCGTAAAGCAAAGGATCAAAAGGAAGCGATAAAAAGAGAAGAAGAGCGACTAGCTGCATTTAAGATTTTTTCCGAAGAAGAAAAGAAAAGCTTAAAGCGAGAATTGGAAGAAACGGAGAAAGCGAGAAAAGTAGGAGAAAAAGAAATAAAAATACTATCTGAAAATTTACAGCGAAAGCAGCAATTACTTTCGCTTAAAGAGAAATTAGTAAAGATTGAAACCTCTGAGAGCCATTTAAAGAACAGAGAGTCGCAACTTGAAGAGCAGAGGAATGCACTCAAAAAGCATGATCTTTTAGTGCCCTGGCAAGTGCAAATTTCAGCATTTAAAGAATCCGAAAAACAAACCCTAAGTCTAGAAAAGGAGATCGAAAAAGGAAATAAATTCGTCCTTGAGCTACAGGAGGCAAAAAAGCAGGTCTTGGCTGAAATGGCTGACTTGTTTCAAGTGAATTTAACTTCCGAAAATCTACGCGATGAAATGCGTTTGTTTGAAAACAAAATCATAGCTTGGAAAACAGAACATGTCGCTAATAAAGAAAGAATAAAAGAGATATCTTCTAGGATAGACATGAAAATTCAAGGGCAATCTCCAAAAACAAAAGCTGCTTTTCAAGAATTTGATCGAGTCGAAGAGAAGTTGGAATATGTCATTAATTCAACGACTAAGTGTGAGAAATTTCTTGCTCCTTTTTCTGATTTGCGTTCACTCTCTGACCTGGAGCGGGAAAAAGAGCGGGATGGCTTAAGAGATAAAGAACGAGACTTAAATCGTTTCTTGCAAACAGAAGATAAAAAGAAAGAGTTACAGCGAGTTGTTAAGGATGGGGAAATTGAAGTAAAAGAATTGCTGGCCAAAAGTGAGCTACTCCTTAAAGAAGAAGTGAAAAATAGTGCTGAGCGAATTGCGCTACAAGATAAGTTGGAAAAGTTGCGAATGCTGAAGGAACAGCAAGTTAAAATTCGGAGCCTAGAAGGACATCGAGCCGATTTGAAAGAAGGGGAAGCCTGTCCATTGTGTGGCGCAAAAGAACACCCTTTCGCTCAAGAGCATAATCTGCAAATTGAAGGATGGGAAAGTGAGACAAAGGAAGTGAATGGCTTGTTGGTGATTTGTGAAAAAGCAATAAAACAGACAACAATACAGCTAGCAAAAGGTGAAACTGCGAAAGGCGCAATTGAAAAAAATATTGCTCAAGCAAAATTGAACTTGAAAGACATAAATGAAGTTCATCAACAGCTAACGACAAAACTAGGATTGGGAAATAATGTAAGCCCGATAGCAGACTTGATCGCCGAGGCCGAAAAAAGGGGAAAAGAACTTTCACAGGTAAATGCTGGTGAAAGAGCCTTGCAGTTTTTCAAGGAAGTGCTTCCTGATTTAAATTTACTAAAGCAATGCCAGGCTAAAGAACTTCTGTTAAAGGAAGAGCAACAATTGTTATTCAAAATAAAGGAGCCCATTAAACACTCCAATGCCTTGCAGGAAAAGTATGCTTTAACAGAGAATAAATTACAAGAAACGAAAACAAGCCTGAAAGAGAAGAAGGTGCAATTAGAAACAGTTAAATCTAAAGGATCGAAATTATCTGCAGATTTGCTACCTGCCTTAGCTACGCTAGGTTGGACTAATATCAACTTGGCTTCTGCAGGTATTCTCTCCGATAAGCTAGTCCAAACTTATCGACAGCAACAGTCTGAATTTGACAAGCAACAAGCTGCGATAGAAAAGGAAAAGAAATTGTTGCTGAAAGATAAGGAGCAACTAGAAGAACACGATGACAAATCTATCTTACTCGAAGAGCTCGAAAAAAGTTTGACGGAAAAGAAAACACAAAGAGATCAGCAAAATGAAAAACGAGGAACTTTGCTCCAGCAATTGAAGGATGACGAAGAAAGAAGTTTAGAACAAAAGGCAGCATTAAAGGCTCTGGAGAAAACGAAACTGGATAGTGTCAAGTGGAGCGACTTGAGTAATATGATTGGTGATTCGAAAGGGAGTAGATTTTCGAATTTTGCGCAAGGGCTTACCCTAAATCATTTATTGGCACTTGCAAACCAGAGACTGAAGTCTTTGTCGGATCGTTATTTATTTGACAAAGCAAATTCAGACGACAATCACCTCCGCGTAATTGATCAATATCAAGCGAATACCAATCGAGCGGTGAATACTTTGTCAGGAGGGGAGAGCTTTTTATTAAGTTTGGCTCTGGCCTTATCCTTGTCTGATTTGGCGTCCAAAAATGTCCAATTAGAATCTCTATTTATTGATGAAGGTTTCGGAACCTTAGATAGAGATACATTGGAAATGGCATTGAATACCTTGGAAAAAATACAAGAGGAAAGTAATAAGTCTATTGGGATTATCTCCCACGTAGATGCTCTGAAAGAACGAATTCATACCCAAGTGCAGCTGAAGAAAAGCGCTCAAGGATATAGTTCAATTGAAATAGTACAAAATTAGTAAAAGAAGAAGAGTGAGGCTTATTAATAAATGCTGGTACAGGTTTGCTTACGGTTGCTTGCGGAACGTCATGGTGCTTTTTGCAGGATACCTGTTTTGTGGACTAATAAATGCCCAAGAGGAATTTATTTCCATTGATGGCCAATTCGACGATTGGATTTTTAGCGAAGGACTCTATGCAGATCCCGAAGGAGATGCTGTTCAAAATGATCTCTTAGAGTTGCATTTGGCCAATGATCAAGATTATTTCTTTATTCGTTTTAAATTGGCAGAAGAGGTCGATTTGACGAGCGCATTATTTCCGCATGATTTATCAATCCACATTGACGGAGATGGAAATGCGAATACGGGATTATTGATTGAGAGTTTCCTAGGAGCCGAACTGAGTATTTATTTTGCAAGCCGATTTATATACACTTATGTTAACGGATCAACATCTTTTCATTCTTTTGCTGAATTAAATATTCATCTTGCTCCTACCGTCAGTAGTAATGAATTCGAGCTAGCAATTCCGCGTGCACTTTTACTAGACAATGGCGCTAACCTGTTTTCGAGTTCTAATGTTTCAGTCGCATTGCTCGACGAGATATTTCCAGATATTATTCCTGATCAGAATACCGGCCAAATCATTTACAGCTTCACAGAGGATGTAGTGGAATTTCCTGTAGTGACTAATTTTGATAAAGCTGAAGAAGAAGTGATTCGCGTTTTTGCTTACAATATTTTATTCAACGGGCTAAACGATGAGCCAAGACGAGCTGCGATTCGAAAATTATTAGTCGCTTGTCAACCCGATATTGTTTGTTTTTCGGAAGCGGCTAATGTCGATGAAAACGATGCACAGCAAATGCTGGATTTTTGGCTGCCCACAGAAAATCCGCTCGGTTGGTATGTAGAAAAAGACGACTATGATTTAATCACAGCTTCTCGTTGGCCAATTGCGCAAATCTACCCGCAAGTGGAACGTTCTTTTCCCACCTTGATCGATTTGCCTCAAGAATACGGAAACGATTTACTCATCACTAATTCGCACCTAAAATGCTGCGATGATAACGAAACTCGACAAGAGCAAATAGATGAATACCTCGCATTTATTTTGGACGCAAAATCAACGGGTGGTACAATAGATCTTCCGGAAAATACTCCATTCATTTTGGTCGGTGATCTCAATCTAGTTACCGATGCACAACACTTGCAATCTTTGCTGGATGGGCACATTGTTAATACAGCCACCTACGGCCAAGGAGCACCGCTCGATTGGGACAACACGCTACTGGAAGACCAAGCACCAAATCAAATAGACAATCCACGTTTTAATTATACGTGGGAAGATGAGGGAAGTAGTTTTCCAACGGGGCGACTAGACTTTCAGATTTATTCGGATGCCGTCATGACTGCCGAAAAAGCATTTATTGTAAATACAAATAAAATGAATGCACAGCTTTTGCAGAATTACAATTTGGATGCAACTACTTGTGCAACGGCCTCAGATCATTTCCCAGTAATTGTGGATTATTCTATTCCAACTTTTCAAAATACAGGCATTTCTGAATCTATGCTAAATGACCAGCTCGCATTTATTACAGAGAATAAAGAATTGGTTTTGCCTGTGATGGATCACAGGGTGCATTGGCAATTGTACCATTTGAATGGCAGACTTTTGAGAGAAGAGTTGCATTGGAGTTCCAATGAAGTGATCTCATTGAAGGAATATCCAACAGGAGTTTTGTTACTTCGAATAAAAACTCCTAAAGCTGTTCACACGCAGAAACTGTGCTTACCTTAAAAGGTAAACAATACGAAGGATCATGGTAATTTGCTGTAAACTTCGTTGTCACTCCCGCCCATAACAATTAGCTTTGTGCCCCGAAACAGCATACAAAAGCGATCATGAAAGACAGCCGCATTTTTGACCTTATCAAGGAAGAAGAAAACCGCCAAAGAAGAGGCGTTGAACTCATTGCCTCTGAAAATTACGTTTCTGACCAAGTGATGGAAGCAATGGGAAGCGTCCTTACCAATAAATATGCAGAAGGCTTACCCGGAAAACGATACTACGGAGGATGCGAAGTGGTTGATCAGGTAGAAAACATAGCCATTGATCGAGTGAAGGAATTGTTTGGAGCTGTTTGGGCAAATGTTCAGCCGCACTCAGGCGCGCAAGCCAATGCTGCAGTCATGTTGGCAGTCTTGCAGCCAGGAGATCCCATTTTAGGATTTGATCTTTCGCATGGCGGACATTTAACACACGGTTCTTCTGTCAACTTTTCAGGGAAATACTACGAGCCAAACTTTTATGGCGTCGAAGAAGACACGGGTGTTATTGATATGGACAAACTCGAAGCGCAAGCAAGAGTGCTAAAGCCGAAATTGATCATTTGCGGAGCTTCGGCTTATTCTCGTGATTGGGATTATGCGCGTTTCCGTGCCATCGCCGATGATGTAGGGGCAATTCTACTCGCCGATGTATCACACCCAGCAGGACTTATCGCCAGCAAATTGCTCAATGATCCAATGCCGCATTGTCACATTGTTACAACAACAACGCACAAAACTTTGCGTGGACCAAGAGGTGGTCTGATTATGATGGGTCAAGATTTCGACAACCCTTGGGGTATAAAAACCAAGAAAGGTGTAGTGCGAAAAATGAGTGCACTCTTAGATGGCGGTGTTTTCCCAGGAACCCAAGGTGGTCCTCTGGAACATGTTATCGCAGCAAAAGCAGTAGCATTCGGAGAAGCTTTGAAGCCAGCTTATCGCGAATACTGTGCACAAGTAAAGGAAAATGCTGCTGTGATGGCGCAGGAATTTGTGAAACGCTCTTACCATCTCATCTCAAAAGGAACGGATAATCACTGCATGCTTATCGACCTAACAAATAAGAATATCTCTGGTAAAAAAGCAGAGCGCGTTCTAGGTGAAGCAGACATTACTTTGAATAAAAACATGGTGCCTTTCGATCAGCGATCACCATTTATTACTTCAGGTATCCGAATTGGAACACCTGCCATCACCACTCGTGGACTAAAAGTGGAAGACATGCCACAAATCGTAGAATGGATCGACCAAATAATCATGGATCCAGACAACGAAGATTTGAAAGCAAAGATCAAAGGAGAGGTAAATGAAAAAATGCTCGCCTACCCACTTTTCGCCGAAATGCAAACGACCTAGTTTTTACTGTATCTACTTACTATATTGTGTTATCGACCTCTAGGTCGATGGCAAGCCTATTGTTAGAATTCCCCACGTTTATTGAAAAGCCTCTAGTATGCCCATTGCTGCAGCGCAGCTAAATATTAAGAACAAGCCGGATCAAGCATTATAAACAACCCTCATAGACTCTCGATCACCCATATCGCTTTTATCTTATCGCTGCTTTCCTTACTTTCGTTCTTTGGGTGATGAGCTCTAGATTCTCGAGCAGCTAAGCGAGATCTCATGTCAACAAGAAGGTCGGTAAGACTTGAAAAGTTTGGCAAACCCCTATTTTTATAGGAATCAAAAAACAAAGGAATTGAGCTATCTCGATGAATTGAACGAGGTGCAGCGACAAGCTGTAGAACGCACCGAAGGACCCGTAATGATTATTGCAGGACCGGGCTCAGGTAAAACCCGTGTACTCACCTATCGTATTGCACACTTACTCAAACAAGGGGCTTCTCCCTTCAATATTTTGTCGCTCACTTTCACCAATAAGGCGGCAAAAGAAATGAAGGCTAGAGTAGAGCAGGTGGAAGGACTCGAAGCAAGGAGCCTCTGGATTGGAACATTTCACTCGGTTTTTGCTCGAATTCTGAGAAGAGAGGCTGGCCGATTAGGGTATCCACCCAACTTTAGTATTTATGATACACAAGATGCTAAAAACCTCATAAAATCTATCGTTAAGGAGTTAAATCTCAATACCGATTATTATAAACCCAACATCGTTTACAATCGAATATCTAGCGCAAAAAATGCCCTGATTGGACCCGTGCGCTATGCCCGAAATTTTGAACGCACAAGCAACGACGAAGCCTCAGGAAGACCGCGAATCAAGGACATTTATGCAGAATATGCTAAGCGTTGCTTCATGGCTGGAGCGATGGACTTTGATGATCTGCTCTTCAAAATGTATGAGTTGCTAGCAAAATTCGAAGACATCCGACAGTCTTATCAAGACCGTTTTAAATACATCATGATTGATGAGTTTCAAGATACCAATCACGCTCAATATGAGATTGTTCGCATCTTGGCGGAGAAACACAAAAATGTAGCGGTCGTAGGCGATGATGCGCAAAGTATTTACGCCTTTCGCGGAGCGAACATCCAAAACATACTCAACTTTGAAAAGGAGTACAAAGATCTCGTCGTCTTCAAATTGGAGCAAAACTATCGCTCTACCAAAGAGATTGTCAATTTGGCGAATCAAGTAATAAAAAAGAACAAAAACCAACTAAAAAAGTCTATCTGGACAGACAATGGAATAGGGCAGCGAATCAAGTTACTCAAGGCGGCAAGTGACAATGAAGAGGGTTTCAAAGTAGCGGATACCATCAAAGAAATCCAACTTCGGAAGCACTTCAAAAACAAGGAGTTTGCCATTTTATACCGAACAAATGCACAGTCCCGTGCCATGGAGGACGCCCTAAGAAGACAGGGAATTCCCTACGCAGTCTATGGAGGAACTTCCTTTTACCAACGTAAAGAAGTCAAAGATTTGTTGGCTTATCTCAAGTTGCTGGTTAATCCAAAAGACGAAGAATCACTCAAAAGGATAGTGAACTACCCAACCCGAGGAATTGGTGCTACGACTTTGCAGAAGTGTCAATTGGTTGCTAATCAAAACAACTTGACTTTATGGGAAGTCCTAAACAGTATTGATACTTGGGGTTTTAATAAAAGAGTATCCAAAGTGGTTACGTCCTTTACGACCATGATTCGAAGCTTTGCTTCAGAGTTGAAGCGTAAGGATGCCTATGCGGCAGCTTCTGCGGTAGCGAAGGATTCGGGTTTGTTAGGCTTGCTATACAACGACAAATCTGTCGAAGGCTTAAGTCGTTTTGAGAACCTACAGGAATTACTCAACTCGATCAAGGAGTTTGTGGAGAACGACGATGTGGAAACCATGGAAGAGGAATCGGCAGAACGTGATTTGGGTACCTACTTACAATCGGTGGTTTTGATGACAGATCAAGACCAAGAAAAGAACGACGATACCGTGAAGCTAATGACCATCCATGCTTCGAAGGGCTTAGAGTTTAAAGCCGTTTTTGTCGTGGGCTTAGAGGAAGAACTCTTCCCCTCAAGAATGGCCATGGGTACGGTGGAGGATCTGGAAGAAGAACGCCGTTTGTTTTACGTAGCAGTAACCCGCGCAGAAGATATCTTACAGCTGTCTTTTGCAACTACACGTTATCGTTACGGTTCTTTGCAGTATTGCAAGCCAAGTCGATTCATTGATGAAATTGATGCCACTAATCTTGAATATGTAGGCTTAAGAGCAGCAGCTTCGAAGGCAGCTACGCCACCAGGACAGTGGAATTCCCCCGGGAAGGCCTCGGGAGGTGCGAAGTCTAGTCGTGCGAAAATGAACCCAGTGAAGACTGTCGCTAAGCAGAAACTGCCTTTGCGGGAAGTGAATCCATCCGACTACACAAAGATCCAGCTTGGTATGAAAGTTGAACATCCTTTATTCGGAAAGGGGCAAGTAATTGAAATCGAAGGCGCAATTGCTACCGTTGAATTTGGAAGCATCGGTGAAAAACGAATTTATCTTCCCAAGGGACGACTAGAGATACTGAATTAGAACCCGTTTAGCGGATTTAACGTATATTTGATGGACTTCGCTAGACTAGATTTTCCGATCTAGTTCGTTTTATGAAATAAATGCAAATAGCAAAAGGCTATAGAAGTGCCCAGCGAATCCTACACAAAATTTTAAAAGTCTGTAAGACACACAAGGCACTGATAATTTACAAGAACTTACATGTTAGATTATAATTCCTCAAGAGACATTCTCATATTCAAAGAGTATGGACGCAATGTCCAAAAAATGGTGAACCATGCGATACATATCGAAGATGAAGATAGACGGAATGCGGTAGTTAGAGGCATCATCAATTTGATGGGACACATGAATCCGCACTTGAGAAATGTAGAGCAGTTTCGACACAAATTATGGGATCATATATTCATGATTTCAAAATTCAAATTAGAGGCCGACAGCCCTTACGAACCTGCTGATCCAGAACCACTGGACATTAGAAAAGCAAAACTGCCTTATCCAAAAGAAAACCTGAAGTTCCGCCACTATGGAAAGAACGTCGAATTGATGATCAAGAAGGCGGTAAATATGGAGGATAAGGAGCAGCAAATTGAGTATGCAAGAGTGATCGGTAACTATATGAAAATGGTTTATCGGTCATGGAACAATGATACGGTTGATGATGACGTTATAATCAATGACTTGGCGTTTTTATCAGGTGGAAAGATTCAATTGGATGGTACGGGTAACCTTGATTTATTAAGTAAATCAAATCAGCGTAAGCGCCCGAATAATTCGAATTCAAACGGACGTTCAAACCACCGTAAGCATAACAACGGCCGCAACAACAATAACAAATTCAAACGACGCAAAAGGAATGGCTAATGCCGTATTTGAGATCACTGGAGGTGTAAAACTGAAAGGTGAGATCACCCCACAAGGAGCAAAAAATGAAGCACTACAAATTTTATGTGCTGTATTACTAACTCCTGAAGAAGTAAGAATTTCCAATCTACCCAACATCAGGGACATCAATTACTTGATCAGTCTTTTAGAAGACTTGAAAGTAAAGGTGACTAAGCACAGTCCGCACGACTATACTTTCAAAGCCGATGAAGTTGATTTAGAGGTAACCAATAGCAAGAAATTCCGAGAAAAGGCAGGTAAGATTCGGGGTTCCGTAATGACCTTAGGGCCACTACTAGCTCGCTTCAATCGTACATCCATTCCTCGTCCAGGAGGCGATAAAATTGGCAGACGAAGAATCGATACCCATTTATTAGGTTTCGAAAGCCTAGGAGCAAAGTTCGAATTTGATGCCGTAGAAAAGGTCTTTATGATCGACTCCTCGGCCTTAAAAGGAACGTACATCTTAATGGATGAAGCCTCAGTTACAGGAACGGCGAATTTGGTCATGGCCGCAGTAATGGCCGAAGGAACCACTACCTTGTACAATGCCGCTTGCGAACCTTACCTCCAACAGCTTTGTAAAATGCTGAACAGAATGGGGGCGAAGATCACTGGAATTGGCTCCAATTTGTTAAACATAGAAGGAGTTAAAGAATTGGGTGGTACTGAGCACACTTGTCTTCCTGATATGATCGAAATTGGCAGCTTCATCGGGCTAGCAGCCATCACGGGATCAGAAATAACCATTAAAAATGTTGCTTACAAGGAGCTGGGAATCATTCCCAAAGCCTTTCAACGTTTAGGAGTGAAATTCACCCTGAAGGGCGACGACATCTATATCCCCGCCCAAGAGTCGTACGAAATAGAACGCTTTATTGATGGTTCTATCATGAACATCGCTGATGCACCTTGGCCTGGTTTAACACCCGATCTACTCAGCATTATTTTGGTGGTAGCAACCCAAGCAAAGGGAAGTGTGTTGATTCACCAGAAAATGTTCGAAAGTCGCCTATTCTTTGTAGACAAACTCATCGACATGGGAGCGCAGATCATTCTTTGTGATCCGCACCGAGCAGTAGTCATTGGAATGAATCGCGAAAATGACCTACGTGGAATTCGAATGTCTTCTCCTGATATTCGTGCTGGAATTGCTTTACTCATGGCTGCACTGAGCGCCAAAGGGAAAAGTGTAATCAGTAACATCGATCAAATCGATCGTGGATATCAAGACATCGAAGCAAGACTAAAAGCATTGGGAGCAGACATAAAGAGAGTCGAATCATAAGGGCACTCCGAAATATTGAAATCTATTCTTTACGGTCGCACTTGTCGGGACAGGAACAGATTTTGTGTATAAACTGACATACTATTGATTATGCTATAGCTTAGTCCCTAAGGCAAACTTCAAAATATGAATCAGTCAAACACCAAAGTCGTATCAATGTTCGGATTCGTAGGAATGTTGCTTTTTATGCTTGTTGGGTGGACTTCGTGTAGTAAAAAGCACAGAGATGTTCGATCAACGGCACATCCCATCACGCATGAGATTTGGAATGGGCTGTTGAATAAACACGTCGATAAAGAGGGCGGAGTAAACTACCAAGCTTTCCTTGCAGATTCACTCGAATTGAATCGATATACAGCCTTACTAGAGAAGAATCATCCTACCGATAAATTGTGGAGTAGAGAAGAACAATTGGCGTATTGGATAAATGCTTACAATGCCTTTACCATTCAATTGATAATTGAGAATTACCCGCTGGAAAGTATCCGAGATTTGGGCGGAAAAATTCCGTTTGTTAATTCCCCATGGGACATTCAGTTTATCGCAATTGAAGGAATGGAATACGACCTCAATCACATTGAGCATAACATTCTCCGCAGAGATTATGAAGAACCGCGAATTCACTTTGCCATTAATTGTGCCTCTGCTTCTTGTCCAAGGCTCTTGAATGAAGCTTACACCGCAGAAAGACTGGAAGATCAATTGCAGATGATGGCGATCGATTTTATTAATGATTCTAGCAAGAACATGATCAGCGAAGACGCAGTTGAAATTTCAAAAATATTTTCGTGGTTTAAAGGTGATTTTACGAAAGGAGGCTCAGTGGTAGATTATTTGAATAAATACGCAAGTATAAAAATAAATGAGAAAGCAATAGTATCTCACCATCCGTACGATTGGTCATTGAATGATATCTGAAGCAGCTTCATCCTCTTGCTTTTTGATGTCTAAGTCGCAGGAAGAATTATCGAAAAACAACTCCCTTTTCCCAACTCGCTTTCTACTTTTAATTCGCCTTCATTAATCTTAGAAATGTTTTGAATTAGATACAAGCCTAGGCCTACTCCCTTTTCCCCTTCGGTTCCGCGTATATTTTTATTCTTGCTTAATTCGAAAATACTTGCAAGTTTTTCTGGTGAAATTCCAACACCTTCATCGCGAATTGAGATTTGCACATATTCCTTTTCATCTTTTCTTTTCTTATGTGTTGAAATAAGGATGTTTGTATTTGGTCGAGAATACTTTATCGCATTGTCTACTAAATTTCTTATGATAAGAATAAATGCGTTATGATCTGCGAATACCATCAAGTCTTCATCAATAGAAAGTTCAACATGAAGCCCCTTCTTTTTTAATGGACGGAAAAACTCCTTTAGCACTTCTAGTGTGAGGTCTAAAACGGGTAAATCTTGTGATCGGTGGGGCAATATTCCTTTTTCGATTAGGGCCCAATTGATCAAATTGTCTGTAATTTTTAGTAGCGATGCAGCGTCCTTGTTGATTATATTTCCAATACGTGCAAGTGTTTTGTAATCCTTCTGCTGAATTAAGTACTCAATTTTTTGAGTTAGACCATTAAAGGCAATGGCTGGTTTTCGTAAATCATGTCCGATGATGGCAAAAATTCGATCCTTGATCGAGTTGAGATCCTCCAATTCCTTATTCTGTTCCGCAATTTTCTTGCTCTTAGAAATACTTTGAAAATAAACACGTGCTAATAAAGCTGTAAATAAAAGAGAAATTAATCCTAACGAACCGAAGAGTTTGTTCCTTCTAGAAAGAGACGCTTTTTGCTCATTTAAGAGAGCGATTTCTTGAGCTCGCTCTTTCTTCAAAACTTGATCTTCTAAACTACTAATGCTCTGTAAGCGTTTATTTTCCAATAATTTGCGTTCGTAACGACTAATATCCTGCATGGTTTCTACTGTAGCTTCATATGCCCTCTTTTTTATTAGAATATCTCTCTTTAATTTTAATGCATTAATACACAACGAAATATTTTTGCTATTGAAGGCGAGCTCCCAACTTTTGTCACTTAACTCTTGTGCATGATCCATCTTCTCTTGACGTAATGATATCCGCCCATACAAAATGAGGTCGGCACATAATTTTCCTTTATTTGAAGTAGAATTTAGTAAATCTTCAATTGAAGGAATCTCAAAGGTATCGGCTCCCAGTTCTTCTTCATTATAAACCATGCAACGCAATCGAAGCTTCTCGTATTCTTGCAGCCAATCTTTAAGCGGACTGTCTTTGAGCATTTGAATCTCAGAATTGATAGTGTTGCATAATCCAGACAGTTCCTCCTCGTCAAGGATCGAGTAGTTTTTTAAGAGCAAATCATAATACTCGTAATGAGTCGAAAAGTAGTTTTCTTGTTCATTGTCGTTCTCTAGATCCCATCTGTTACCAGCTTTCTTGTAATATTCGATCGCCCTAAAAATGTTACCATTGACCTGTTGGATGTTTCCTAGTTTTATCTCCAAGCGTGAAAGCATGGTTTTATCATTTATTTCGGTCGAAAGTGCATAGCATTCTTCATAAGTCAGACTGCCATTTTCTGGTTGCCCACTGTATTCATAGCTTTCAGCCAAACGATAAAGAAGTCGAGCATGAAGTGAGGGAGATGTATCTCCATACTTTTTACTTATCGAATAGGCTTGTAAAATAGTCTTGAGCGCAGGGTGATATTGATTCAAGAAGAACTCCGCTTGACTTATTTCAATGAGTGTCTCTATTTGCTTCTCGACATCTTGCTGTTCTTCCGCGATTTTCCAAGCAACTTTTAGCCAGAATAAGGCTGAATCGGGAAAGGTAGGTCCATAATCTGTTGCCAGTTCTCTGGCATCTCGATAGGCAATCGCTTTGTCTTCTC
>CALFBW010000017.1 GCA_937951415.1 uncultured Chitinophagales bacterium
TAACAGGATCAGCTATTCAAGACCTCGATAAAGACGGAAAAAAAGATATTGTATTAGCGGGAAATCTGTACGACGCAGAAGTGGAAACGGTTCGTCACGATGCCAGCAATGGTTGCGTTCTAAAAGGCACAGGAGATCAAAAGTTTAAAGCTTTACCACCTGATGAAGCGGGATTCTATGCGCCATTTAATGCAAAAGATGTCAAACTCTTATCGAAGTATGAGGGAGCTGATTTTCTAATACTCGTTTCCAACAATGATTTCTTTCTACAAGTTATGCGACCTAATAAATAATTGAACAGATGTTCGATTAATTGCCCCATCGGGGCAAAATATTAATAGCAAAAGATTCTGGATTTACCTGCACATTAATATTAGCGAATGCAATCAATGTTTCCAGTTTTTATTAAAATATTTTCAACAAACGTCGTAATACAAATTTGTAGATTCGATTGATCTAATTGCCCCAGCGGGGCAAAACATTAATAGCATAATTACGCGTTCCCAAAGCTCCAGCGGAGCGACATATTCTAGGGCGTTTCGTCCCGTCAATTTTTTGGAGGAAACCGGAAGAGTTGCCATAAATTAGCTAACACAAGAGAAACCCCGAAGAAGTGAAATTATGTTTTTTACATCACAAGTCACCTCAAAAAAGGAAAACCTATTTCTGCAAATAAGCAATAAATGCCTTGCGAATATCACCCTTCAAAACCTCCGATTCACTAGCCCCATTCACAGCATAAATACCAGGACTATCACTAGTTAAGAAATCCATATTCTTTTCTTGGCCAGTCATTAGAAAATCCGAAGTCGCAATTTTGTAACGAACCATATCGTCCAATTTCTTGCCGCCAATATAGAATTCATCTTCACGCAACTCGATGTTGTGCCAATGCAAATAACCACCGCTATCCGCATTCGATAAGCCAGCATTCAAGGTCTTGCGCAAAACCGATCCAGCCATTTCCACTTCCACAATACCACCGCCAAAAGGCAAACAACGAATAATATCCAATTGCGTAAGATCACCAGTCAATTTATCATCAATTCGAATAGAACCAGCATTGATAAACACTGCATCCACATTATAACTGACATCACTCGCAGCCTCCGCAATCATGGAACCTAAGTTGGTAGGACCATTTCGGATCACATGTTCCCGTCCATCCAAAAACTCAGTGGTCGAATATACAATCTCATTCACATCATAACCGTTCGCCAAAAATTGCGCATAGGCTTTGTCTTCCCATTCCTTCACCAAAGCGGCCACTACAGGATCCAATGCAATAGCATTGTTCATTTGAACCACCTCATAACTGTGCTGAAAATCCTTCGTTTCGGTATTGTATCGAATGGTGTGGACTATTGCAGATTTTGCATTGGCATCCGCCTTCAAAATCGGAATGTTGTTTTCCATTTCTTCCGTGAGATGATGCTCATGACCACCCATTATCACTTCAATCTCGGGGAGCCGTCGAGCCAACTCTTGATCCTGATCTAAATTCAAATGCGTTACAGCAATTACAGCATCAGACTTTGCTTGAACTTCCTTAAACTGCTTTTCAGCGGTAGAATACACATCCATGTAATGCACGTAATCCTTTTTATTAAAGTCCAGACAAGTAGTCAATACGCCAAGCTTAAACGACTTTCCTCCCGGCGACTCGATAGTAAATATGCCATAATCTTCTAGCGATTTTTCTTCCCCATTTTTGGTAGTTATGAACTTTTCCACAGAGTTATCCACATTTCGACGAATATTTCCAGCAAACCATTCAAAATCCGACTCATCGAGACGTGCTTGAAGTTCGTGTTCTTTTAAATCAAACTCATGATTACCGAAAACGACAAAATCGAAACCCACGGCATTCATCACATCTACCATTTGTGCGCCTTTTACACGTTGACCATCCAGTTTCACCGAACCAATCGCCGAAGGATTCAAGAAATCACCCGCCAAGACCGTCAATGTGTTCGGATTCTTAGCCAATAACTCTTTTCGTAAGGTGGCTACTCTTGCCATTCCGCCAATTTTTCCGCCGCTCAAAGCACCAATTTCGTACACATCATTTACATGCAAGATTTGGACTTCCACCCACGGAGAAATCGGTTCAATAGGAGATTTAAGAACGACTTTCTCTTGCGGCTTGCAAGCAGCTACAAGTATCAATAGGAAACAGAAGAAGGCTATTCGAATATTCATGACAGCGGATTATGCCGTAAAAATACGAAAAGCCGTCACGAAGGAAAGTGGAATGAGTACTAGCTTTTTTCAATAAATGCTTATTCCAGAATGGCTGACTTAAGGCTTAGCAGTTCGCACACAGCGGAAACCAGTATGCTCCAAACCAGTGTCTGGACTCGATTTCATTCGCGCAGACACTCTATATCCAGAACAATAAGAATCGTTACACAAAAAGGATCCGCCTCTTACTACTCGTTGCTTTACACCAGCTTGATAAGGATCGTAACTGCTCTCTGGCCCCTTAGCTTTTATTGCTTTAAAAGGATCAAATTCTTCGTAGTAGTTTGCATGGTACCAATCCTCACACCATTCCCAAACATTGCCACCGAGATCGTACAAGCCTAAACTGTTTGGCTCGTATGACATTACTGGGGCCAAGCGCTCGAAGCCGTCCACTTTTTTATTAATAAAAGGGAATTGTCCCTGCCAATAGTTTGCCTTTGAGCTGTCTAGGGCTGCATTTCCCCAAGGATACAGCTGTTCCTTTCCTGCACTTCTCGCAGCATATTCCCATTCGGCTTCTGTCGGCAAGCGTTTCCCAGCCCATTTACAATAGGCTTGGGCATCCAACCAACTGACATGCACTACAGGTTCATCCAACCAGTTTTTCGAGCGTTCCGTACCACCCAAAGGATACTTCCAAGAAGCGCCCGTTTTCATATCCCACCAATCGAGCGCACCGCGAACTTCCCCCTTCGGAATTTGGAAAACAGCCGAGGCAGGAGCTAAACTCGTATCTCCCTTTACGGTCGGAATCACTATGGCTTTTTCAGCGATCGTTATGTACCCAGTAGCCTCAACGAATGCCTGAAAAGCACGATTGGTCACCTCATGTTGGTCCATCCAAAAGGCATCTACCTTTACAGCATGCACAGGAGCCTCATCGGGACGAGCATCTGCTCCCTCAGAACCCATTTTGAATTGCCCCGCTGGAAGCAAAACCATACCTTCCACACTTTTTGCTAAGCTGTTGTTTTCTCCGATAGCAGCGATAATAGCCTCGAAATCGTCGGTGTTAACTTCGCCTATATTTTTCTTAGTTGCCGCAGAATCGCAGCAAGTTTTACCGCCTTTTTGCTGACAAGCAGAAAATAGAATAAGTACATTCAATAAAAGGAAAACTGCGGTTCGCATTTATTACCAAATTGAGAAACCCCTTTCAATTAGAGAGAAGTCAGTGATTCTTGCTTTTTGGTTTTCTTTTTTAGTAATAAATGATAGAAAAGCCAGAAAACCATACCTAAGGCCAACCAGAACAATTGTCGCAATCGGCGCAATAAAGATAAGGCCAACCAAAACCAACTGAAACCTACCAACAGCCATTCTGTCATTAGTTTACTGCCCAATTCTTCGAAGCCTAATTGTCCCGGCACAAAAGAGCCCGCATTTCTGAAAAGCATCATTCCCATTTCAATGATCAAACATTGTTGAAGAGAAAGAGGGACTTGCAATAAAATAGCAATCAAGTATATTTCAAAAGTTCCCGACAACCAGTGAATCAAAGACAGCATAAAGGCAGCATCTAATCGCCTGGGAAATTTACGCCCGAACTCTCCTATGTCATGTTCCACCAATCGAATACGGGCTGCAAAAGCCATCAGCTTGTCTTTCCAAAAGTAATTGCTCAGACGAACGATCAATCGACTAACAATCTTTTTTTCCGATTTTATAGAGAAATAAATACTGAAAATAAATGCGGCAAAGCCAATGGCAACTACCGCGAAAAGGACTTGTAAGAAGTCATGGGCTGGCAGAAAGGGCAAGGTGAGTAAAGGCAAGACCGCAGCACTTACAAAAATGAGCAATCGATAAATCGTAATAGAGGAAGAATTGCCAATCCAATGGCCACCCCGTTTATTGACCAAAACCCCCTTTAAAGTGTCTCCAGCTACCGAGTTCGACGGATTGATTAAGGCAACGCCTTCTCCGATCAATCGTATGACGAACAGTTCCCAAAAACCAATTTGTCTATTGCCAGGAGCAAAACAGAAAACCCAAGCAAGGGTGGCCAGTAAGTGACCAACAAAGGTGATTGGTAGAATCCATAAGAACTTCCAGCCAACTCTATTAAGCTGCTCAAATAGCGCATCGTAATCTAACTGCTTCAAGAAGAAGACCAACAAGACAGCAATCGCGATTGGTAATAGCCACCGAATATGTTTTCTTAGCTGCATAATTTGTGATAGACCCTTGCCAATCAGCCCGCAAGGATAGAGAATAATTCTGAATTTGTTTCTTTCCTAAGTAAAATTTCATTTGAATAAAGCTCTTCAAATGCATATTTGAGCTGTTCAAAAGAGTACGGAAAGAGAAGTAATTGTTAAATATTGGTGTGATTTCGAACTTTAGAGAAAGTTAAATCGTGTTGGAGAGACTTACGACCCATTTTTTATTGAAAAATGACGTTTGAATGTACCTGGTAATTTTCTAAATGATTGCTATTCATTGATTTGTAAGGGGAGTTGAAAGACTTTAGTGGCGCCTTCTCTTTACTCTTGTTTCGGAATTTGACGTGAATTATCGTAAAAGCTGTTTGAATAGCTAACTCCCTTTTAATCAATACATTCGAATGCATGAGTGAAGTAAACTGCTAAAGTTGTTCTATTTACTTGAGCCGATGCGACGGCAATATCTTTTGATAAGACTTTCTTCCCTTATCGCAGTTTTTGTATCTTGAAAGTGGGGTATAAAGTAGATGATGACTGCTTTTAAGATTGGTAAGTGAAAAAGTTGGCCACAATTCTATGGCATATCTCGCATCATTTTTAGACTTTCTAAATAAAGATCGGTATGCAGAAGTTTCTATCTACGCCTCAACTTTCTATTGTTCTATTTAGCCTATTTCTATCAGTATCGATCTATGCGCAAGTGGATTATACCGTCACAGTAACTCAAGTCCAATGGTTTGAAGGTGGATTTGGTGGACCCTGCTGGGAAGTTGGAACGGAAGAGTATACTGCCTTGGTTTGGTTTGACGATAACATCAACGGAACCAATACGGGAGGTAATTGCTTTACCTGTGATAATAACGGAAATTGTACCATTAACCCCAATACAGCAATTGGGACCAGGACAAATTCTTGTGCGACCACAGTAAACCTACTTTTTCAAGCCTGGGAAGATGATGGGACTCGCTGTACAGAGCAAGCAGGAGACGACTGTGATTGTGGGCAATCAACGGTAGCCAATATTGATTTTCAAAATGCAGGGACTGGCTGTACCGACTATGGTTTTTTCGGCTGCAATACGGGCAATCATAGGGTTTGGATTGAGATATGCTGGGATTTTTCGCCAGGAGCCGCTCCAAACCAATCTTGTGATAATGCCCAAGCAGTATCTGCAGGAGCGACTGGATTTTCCACTGTGGGTTTATGTGACGGACCAGATCAGACCGGTTGTACCACTTCCGATACTAAAGCCCTGTGGTATGAGTATACAGCTACCACGGCTGGTAATACCGTTTTCGAGACCTGTGGTTCGGGATATGACTCCAGCATTAGTGTCCACACTGATTGTACCGGACCAACCCAAGTTGCTTGTAATGACGACGCTTGTGGTTTGCAATCTTCAGTGACAGTCAATACTACTTGTGGAACAACTTATTATGTGCGAGTGGCTGGATTCAATGGAGCTTCGGGAGCTGGAACATTAACCATCACACCACCTCCATCTCCTCCCAATATTTCTTGTGACGATGCCATTGAAGTACTTGTCGGAAGTTCAACTGCTTACTCCACCACTGGAGTGTGCCCAACTTCCGATATAACAACTTGTACATTTAATGATAACACAGCACTATATTACGAGTTCACTC
>CALFBW010000018.1 GCA_937951415.1 uncultured Chitinophagales bacterium
CTTCATGACCCATATTGACCGATCCCAATTTAGTCTTCGTCTGAGATTCAAAAACAGGCTCTTGTACACGAACACTAATTGCCGCAACAATCGAAGCGCGTATGTCAGTAGTATCGAAAGTCTTCTTGAAATGTTCTCGGCAACACTTTACAATTGCCTCTCGAAAAGCTGCCAAATGCGTTCCTCCTTGCGTAGTATATTGACCGTTAACGAAAGAATAATATTGCTCCCCATATTGATTGTTATGCGTCAAGGCTATTTCAATATCCTCGCCTTTAAGGTGAACGATAGGGTAGCGAAAATCTTCCGCCTTAGAACGATCATTTATTAAATCAAACAAGCCACGCTTCGAATAAAAACGTTTGCCATTTAGAGTAATCGACAAACCAGAATTCAAATAGCAGTAATTCCAAATGAGGTTTTCTAAGTACTCTGGAATAAATCGGTAATTCTTAAAAATAGAATCATCTGGCTCGAAAGTCATGATTGTTCCATTCTCCAATTTCGTGCGTTGAATATTCTGATTATCCTGAATCAGCCCCTGGCTGAATTCCACAACCTTTGTCTTTTTTTCACGAATTGCCTGTACTTTAAAGTAAGAGGAAAGAGCATTCACTGCTTTTGTACCAACTCCGTTCAACCCTACGGATTTCTGAAAGGCTTTCGAATCGTACTTACCCCCAGTATTCATCTTTGCAACACAATCGATCACTTTTCCCAAGGGAATTCCACGGCCATAGTCACGAACCATGACACTTTTATTGCTGATGGTAATCTCGATGTTCTTCCCGTAACCCATCACGAACTCATCGATACTGTTATCGATGATTTCCTTTACTAAAACATAGATACCGTCATCGAAAGATGATCCGTCTCCGAGTTTACCAATGTACATTCCAGGACGTAAGCGGATATGCTCCCGCCATTCAAGGCTACGTATATTGGCTTCCGTATAATTGTGATCAGGCATTTATGGGCTTTTAAAGTTACTCGCTAATTTAGAGAATAAAGGCTGTTTTATCTGGCGAAACTGGGTCTATGACAATTCGATTGACCTATTTGTTTAGCATAGACTATGCTTCTGAACGAAGAAGAACTTAGTCGAATGATAATTGAGATTTTCTTTTCATACGAATCTAATTTCTACTTAAGGAATGTACTGCATGTAAGTGCCTGGGCTTGAACTGGTTCCCAGCCACAAAGTTTTTTTCAGAAATATGAGGCAGAAAACGAAGTAACAGCGAAGTAGTTTCAAAAGGCTCAATGTCGTCGAGAACCAGTTCAAAGCGGACAGTTATGTATTTTGCATCCTAAATTGTACGGGTAAAAATATGGGGCGCAAAAGACGAAAGAAATACTTATACTTCCCAATGGAGTGCTTTTACTGCGGAGATCCGATTCCTAATCGCTATCATCACAGTTATGATCACATAATCAGTTTACATGATGGCGGGAAAGACGACATGGAAAACCTAGTAGACTGCTGTCGCTCTTGTAATAACTTCAAAGCTGCTTTGAGTATAAAAGAGTGGCTTCCTTTGGTCACCAGAAAGAATAAAAATTTCCATGAAAATCACCCAGCCAAAACGCGATTTGATATCTTACAAAAACGTCTGGAATACATATTGAGCGATGATGATCGTCCTTCACCTTGGAATGATAACATCATCATTGATACTCCCTAAGCGAGCCAGGCCTAAGGATTTCAAATAAGATCTATTCTAGACGTAAATTGACATAAACGGGAAGGTGATCCGAAATTTTTCGGGCTTCTGACAAACTCGTAGAGCCCTTAACAATATCAATGTAACCAGCCTCTTTTCGCGAAAAGGGTGCATCTTCAAAGAAAATGTGATCTAGAGATTCGCTAAAGTAATCTCCATAATCATCTACTTTTTTTCGCAAAGTGGTAGGCTGACCGCGCATCGCCACTTTAAATCCTCGTGATTTCAACCCATCAAAGGCAGTTGCATTTTCCGGAAGATTGAAGTCGCCCATAATCAATACATGATCGGATGGATAGTTCGCTTGGATCGATTCCAACAAAGCGACTTCTCGTTCTGGTTTTCTCAGCTTAGGAACCGCATGAAAATTGCTGCACAAGAATCGTTTCTGAAAAGCGTCTGCCGTTTCGAATCGTGCTAAATAGGGCTCTCGATCAATTTGTTCTGACAAAGAGAAATCCAACCAAGGGCGGCTAGCTAATTTGACCTTATCAGTCTTCCAGAGATATGCATAGCGCTCTCGTGCGCTCCCACTAGTAGGATCACTAATGGCATAATCCCAGGAGTTACCCGTTCGATTTAACTCCTCCACCAATTTAGCTACCGCTTTGGCACCGTGAGAACTTACTACAATTTCTTGTAGAGCCACTACATCAAAATCGCGGAGCACATTCGCCATAAAAGCAATTTCTTCGTCGTTCTTCGATCGCCCCATTTCATTCAGGTTCCAGCTTACAAAGCTAAGTTCAGATTGACCAGTAAGCGATTTTCTTCCGTTTGCTGATAAAGCTGCCTTTGAATTCCTTTTTTGATTTACCGTTCTGTCTCTTTTTGGAGAAGTAGGATTAGCTTCTTCATTAAAATCGTAAGGTTCTATTTTACCCTTTTGATTTTTTACCGAATTTCGAGAATTGCCAAAGCGTTCATCAATTTGATCTTTCCAGTGGTTGCCAATATCCTTTAATTCTTCCTTGGCTTTTTCAGAACTATGTGCTACTTGCTCTGCCACAATATTCTCTTGACCAGCTTTTCGTTTCTCATTAGCAGATTTCATAAAGGCCATAAATGCAAGTACTACAACAATAACTACTTTGTAATTTGCTGCTCCAAATCCTTCGGATTTTTTACTGTCTGCCATAAGTTGCGATTTATAAGGGACAAAATTGGATCTAATAAATAAGCTCGTTCGACTTCTTATTTATTAACTAAAAAGACTAGTTCTGTGCATCAATATTGAAATGCAAAAGAATTCGATTGGCTACCGGAATTGTTTGAGAATTGCGGATGTATGAAATACTGTGCGCTTTAGCAATGGTTTCTGAGAAATCTTCAAAAATGGTGTTGATATCATTAACGTTGCTAGTAATTTCTGAAGTACCTCCATTCAGCGCCAAAGAATTTAGAGTCGTTGTATCTAAACTCGATCCTGCATCAAACAAACCAATGGTAAAGCTGGTGATTAGCACTGAGTCTGCGCTAAAGCTCTGAAGACTCTGACGAATACTGAACAAGTTGTTGTCTGGTTGCGAGTTATTGTCGTTCCCATCTGTGAAAGTAACCATGGCTTTCGAGGCCGCAGAATTACTCTTTAAAATCTGAACGCCTTGAGCCATACCATCATACAAAGCTGTAAACTGATCTTGTTCAATACTATTTACAAACAAAGCGAGATCGTTTGATTCCTCTTCACTTGAAAGAGGAAAAGGACTCATTACATCGGTCGCGAAAGGCACAATTGCCACCTCAGAACCCGTACTATTTTCGTAGATTTTATTAGCAAAATTTATTGCTTGCGATTGAATCACTGAGAATCGATCTTCTAAAGAATTACTTGCATCTAAAACCAAAACCACATCTAGATCTTCAATTTTCTCACGCTCCACTCGGAACTCACTGTCTTGAATCCAACTACCGTTTCGTAGCTCTTTCACGGTAATATCACTAGCTTCAAATTCGTATTGTCCTCCTGTAGCATCACTAATTCTCAAATTGTCAAGGATCACTGCTACTTCAGAATTCCCTGCATTAGCTGCATAAGGAGTATTGACGCTTACATCAAGTACATTCAAGGAATCCAATAATTGAACTTGTGGATTATTTCCATCAGGGTTCCAATACCACATATACAAATCCACGTTCCCTGACGTATTTGAATTGTTATTGTTAGGATCGTTGATATTGCCGGGTCCGTCATCGGATCCGCAGGCTGTTGCTAGGACCATGCAAATGGCCCCAAGACATAGCATTCTTAGGAATGAACTCATGAGAAATAAACTTCGTTAAATTAATTGGCGCTAATTCACCCTAAAAATAGCCATTGTGGGTGACAAACGAAAGTCTAGTTTCAGAGATTGCGTTTAAGTGTTCAAAACCCTTTAGTGCCTGTTTCTTATCGAGAATCTATCCATTTTGTTCTTCTTCTCGAAGTACTTCCAAAGGAGAGCGATTAATAATGTCCCTAATGTTCAAGGTTCCAATAATTGTGACCGTAAGCGTTACCAAAAACACAATGGCTAATATGGGCGCAAATCTTGGAATAAACTGAATAGAGAAACTGTAATAGGCAAGCAGCCACGTAGCGATGAGCGCAATGGCTACTCCAGTCACCGATGCGCTTAGTCCTAACAACAAATATTCTATGGCGGTAATTTTTATCAGCCGCCATTTTACGGCACCTAATGTTTTTAGTAAAACAGTCTCTCTAATACGCTGAATTTTGCTAATTAGCACGGATCCTATTAAAACGATAAAGCCTGTGAGAATACTAAAGACAGCCATAAATTGAATGACGAAGGATATCTTCTTTAGAATATCGTCAACGGTTACCAAAACTAGGCTTAAGTCTACTACGCTTACATTGGGAAACGCCTTTACTACCGATCGTTGAAAAGCAGCAGATTGCTGTGCATCTTCTGCTCTTGATAACAAGACATGGAATTGTGGTGCTTCTTCCAAAACACCCGTGGGAAACACTACTAAGAAATTAGTCTGCATTCGGGCCCAATCCACTTTACGAATCGAACCAACATAAGTGGGAATCAATGTGCCTTGAACATTCCAAGTAATTTTGTCTCCGAGCTCTAACTTTACAAAGGATTGAAAGCGCTCAGAAATACTCACAAAAACAGTATCATTTATTCCCTTTACTGGTTGACTAAAACTGCCTTCAGAGACGGTTTCGGTATCAATCAAATGATCGCGAAAAGTGACTCGATTTTCACGGTTCATCGAGCGTGCTGTTCTTTCTCGGCTTGTGTCCTGCGCAACAAGTTCCGCAGCTTCTCCATTGATAGAAGCAATCTTCGCGGTAACGATTGGGACTTGATCCAAAACTGGTAAATCGATCTCCGCTGCCAAGGCCGCAATTCCTTCTCTTTGACTGGTTTGAATATCAAATACCACAAGATTTGGGCGATCTTCACCTCCCGCAAAAGCAACTTTACTGAGCAATAAATCTTGCAAGAAAAAGAGCGTTGCGAGCATGGCCGTTCCCAAACCCAAAGTCAAGACCAAAATTTGTGTTTGATTTTGTGGACGGTACAAATTTGACAAGCCTTGGCGAAAACTGAAGCTCCAAGCTTTGGGCATAAAACGTCGCATTAAAAACATGAGCAACTTGGCTGAAAGCGTCAAGAATAAGAAAGCAACCAATAAACCGACAGTAAATATCGAAGCATTAAATAAAGAATTCATTTGCCAAGATGCAAATAACCAAATGGCGAAGACTACCGCTCCATAAGCCAATATCTTCGGCAGATACCAAAAAGAATCGTCAGTAAAACCTGAACGCAAGGACAAAAGAGGCGGAAAACGACGAATCTCCACCAACGGTACTAAAGCAAACAATAAGGAAACCACCAATCCTGTCAGCCAACCCTTGAACAAAGACGACCACGAGGTAATTATCTCGACTTCTAAAGGAAGAAAATCTGCTAGTACTAATGGAATCAATTGCTGTAAACTAATACCGAGAATTGCTCCTAGGAAACTACCTAAGATTCCCATGCTTAAAACTTGCAAGAAATAAATAGAAAATGCTTGACCTCGACTCAAACCCAAACTCCTTAAAACGGCGATAGACTTCTTTTTTCCGTTAAGATATATTTGAACCGAGCTTGCAACGCCAATACACCCAAGAAGCAAAGCTACAAAGGCGACCAAATTCAAAAAGACATTCATGTATGAGAAAATCGACTGAAGATTTATAGTCCGACTTTCCAGTGTTTCAACATTTAGTCGTTCATTCTTTAGAGCATGCAATGCTTTAGTTGTTGTGACGAGTTTATTCGCATCTTTCACCGCATAGAATCTTCGCTTGTAAACCATGCTTCCAGGCACCACCAATTTGGTTGCTGCCAGACTTTCATAAGGGATGTAAACAGGCGGACTAATACTAGAACCCATGGCAGATCCTCCCGGAGATCGCAAAATCGCTCCTCCTACAACAAACTCTTTTTCTCCTAACTTTACTTTATCACCTACTTCAGCTTCAAAGGCCAGTAGCAAGTTTTTATCCACCAAAGCCGTTCCTTCCGATTGGAAACGGTCCGCTGCATCTGCAGGTTCTGTTTGAATCTTTCCATAAAAAGGATAATCTCCTTCTAAAGCTCGCACTTGCACCAATCTAGTATCCTCTGACTTTGAGAAAAATAACATAGACACCAAGTCGGCCTCTTTCGCTTTTTGACCTTTAAGTTCGCCTAGTATACTATCTACCGATGCCGTCCAATCATTAGGTGTTTCTACCACTAAGTCGGCTCCGAGAAGTGTTTGTGATTGCTTTCCTATTTCATGTTGTAAATTATCACTGAATGAGTTGATCGCCACCAGTGCAGCAATTCCCATGGTGATGCTACTTATGAATAAGAAAAGACGACCTCTTTGGTTGCGAGAATCCCTCCAAGCCATCTTGGCCAGCCAGGGAAGAGAACTTAATGTTTTTCCCATTTAGAGCGTACTTGCTTTTTCCTGAACGATATTCATCAATGTATCACTTACAACTCGGCCTCCTTTTAAACGAATCGTTCTTTCCGTTCTCTTTGCCAGATCTAAATCGTGTGTTACTACAATTAAGGTCGTCCCAAATTCGCGATTCATCTCAAAAATCAATGCTTCGACTTTCGCACTGGTTTCATCATCCAGATTACCAGTAGGCTCATCTGCAAAAAGAATGGTGGGGCGATTGCTAAATGCACGCGCAACAGCTACTCGTTGTTGCTCACCGCCTGACATTTGGGCAGGGTAGTGGCTCATGCGATCTCCCAATCCTACGCGCGTGAGAAGCTGCTCAGATCTCTTTTTAGCATCTTTAGCGCCCTGCAATTCTAAAGGAACCATCACATTTTCCAAAGCCGTTAAAGTAGGCAATAGTTGAAATGTTTGAAAAATAAATCCGACATACTGATTTCGAAGCTCTGCTCGCTCATCTTCATCCAAATCATTGACTCGCTTACCAGCTAATAAAACAGTCCCTTCTGATGGATTATCGAGCCCTGCACAAAGCCCCAACAAAGTCGTCTTCCCGCTACCGGAGGTTCCAACAATCGAAACCACTTCAGACTTTCGAATATCAAAACTTACATCGTCTAATACACGTAGACTGGCTGTTCCGCTCTTATATTCCTTGCTAAGACCTTTTACTGCTAAAAGAATTTCCTGTTCTGTCATTTTACTTATGTCGAAACAGCCAATGCACAATCACCAGCTATGTTAGTCTATGATATTTGATTTATAATGCTTCCTAAGAAGTTTTGACCCTAAATACAGCTAAAAGACGATTGAAAGCAATAAAACGTTCACAGTCCGATTACTTTTGCAAAAAATTAACCATGTTCACAGCTTTTCGAATTGTTTTATCGTTTTTGATCCTTTCGATCTTGTCTTGTTCAACAAGTAGTGACAAAGCGAATGCGCCAACAGCTTCAAGTGGTGATTCAAAAGCAGCTAGTCAATCGGAGGTTCCTACCGCTAATAGTGAGGAGGCTAAAAAGAAAGTTATTCTCTTTGGAGATAGTATCACAGCTGGATACGGCCTAGAAGAAAAAGAAGCCTACCCTCATCGTTTACAAATGATGATTGACGATGCTGATTTATCCTATCAAATTGTTAATGCTGGTATAAGTGGAGAAACGACAGCGGCCGGTCTCAGCAGAATTAATTGGATATTGAAACAGCCCGTTGATGTATTTGTATTGGAATTGGGTGGAAATGACGCACTGCGTGGAGTTGATCCTGAAGAAACCTATCGCAACCTTTCAGGTATTTGTGCAGCTGTGCAAGCAAAATATCCTCAGGCAAAAATTTTATTGACAGGAATGGAAGCACCTCCAAACCTAGGAGAAAAATATACCAGTGCTTTTCGGAAGGTCTATCAGCGAGTTGCCAAAGAAAAGCAAGTTGCATTGATGCCATTTTTGTTAGAAAGCGTCGGTGGGGTTCCTGAGTTAAATCAGAAAGACAGAATTCACCCTACAGCAAAAGGCCATGCCATTGTTGCGAAAAATGTGTGGAAATATTTATTGCCTTTGCTTCAACAATAAAAGGCATTTTCCCCTAAGGATACCGGACAAATTTTGAGAAGAATATCCTTTTTCTTTATGATCAAGCTAAATTATCGTCAATCGCTCTCAACGACTTCTTCCTCTAAATAACCCGTCTCAAAAGGAAATTCTAACTGTACCGCCGATTTACTCAATCCGCTGTTCTCCAAATTGGACAGATATACCCCCAACAATCGAACAGCTTCTTGAGGTGGGTGAGGATCGTTAAATAACTGCTTTAATACATCAAGAACATCCGTTTCTTTATCAATAAATCGGTCTACCGTTTTACTTCTAGACTTTGCTCTGAAATCATGCGTTTTTATTTTCAAAGTAACTGTCTTACCACGGCTTCCTGTCCTAGAAATCCTACCCGCTAAAATTCCCGTAATACGAACAATTTCTGCCCACATTTCTTTAGGCTCACTAATATCATCTGTGAAAGTGCGTTCCGCTCCAATCGACTTTCTTTGTCGATGTGGTTTCACTTCACGATGATCAATTCCTCGGGCAATCTGATAGTAGTAGCGACCTTGCTTTCCAAATAGCTTGATCAAATCTAGTTTGGACCAAGCTTTTAAATCTAAACCATTGTGAATTCCAAACTTCTTCATTTTTTCGGCTGTCACTTTTCCTACACCGAAAAACTTCTCAATTGGTAATTCTTCAATAAATCGTTCTACTCTCCTTGGCCTGATCACTGTGATTCCATTCGGCTTATTCATATCGGTGGCCACTTTCGCAATGAATTTATTCACAGAAATTCCAGCGGATGCAGTCAATTGAGTAGACGCTTTTATTTTTTCCTGAATAGCAAGTGCAATCAAAGTCGCGCTGCTGAGATCGGATTTATGTTCCGTCACGTCGAGAAAGGCTTCGTCCAAAGACAAAGGTTCCACCAAATCGGTGTACTCATGAAAGATGGCTCGTATTTGCTGAGAAACAGCCTTGTAAACATCGAATCGGGCTTTGGCAAAAATCAAATGTGGGCATTTTCGCTGTGCAGTTACGGAAGGCATTGCTGAACGAACGCCATATTTTCGCGCTTCATAGCTCGCTGCTGCCACAACTCCACGGCGACCTCGACTGCCAACCACTAAGGGTTTGCCGCGCCAAGCAGGGTTGTCTCGCTGCTCTACGGCGGCGAAAAAGGCATCCATGTCAATATGTATAATCTTCCGTTCTTTCAAGCTTAAATAGATACGTATAAAGACAAAGTTTATGTACTTCTTAACATCTAAAATCGTTCTTAGAGAGTAAATTTGGCTTTTTTAATCAAACTATCTGATCAATGATGATAAAAAAATTCTTTATTAGTTTCGTCGCCTTTGCTTGTATTCAGGTAAACGCACAAGACCAACAGACCATCACCATTGTAAAAAATGAAAACGGATCCGAAAGCGTCCAAGAATTTAAAGTACCTGCCGATACCGACGTAAATACATTCCTAAAAGAGCAAGGAGTAGATACCGAAGGACTGGACTTAAGGGGCAAGGAAACCGTTCAAATAAAGAAAAAATTCAAGAAATCGACAAACGATCCTAACAAAGCGATGCTGGGAATCATGTTGGCTTATCAGCTGGAAAAAGCAAAGGATAGTGCGGGGGTTTTGAAAGAAACCAATACCCTTTCTGTACAAGGACTTGTCCCTGGTAGTTCGGCAGGGTTGGCTGGTGTTCAAACAGGAGATGTGATTTTGGGCTTTGATGGTCAACTAGTTGCCGAAGCGTCTGAAGTCAGTGCATTTATGGAAGCAAAAGAAGTAGGAGATGAAGTAATTCTCAGTGTTTCAAGATCTGGAGAAGCATTAGATATTCCCATCAAATTGCTTGCTGCTGGGGACTTGTCATTCGCAAATGAAGAATGGGAAGAAGAGATCGAATTTGAAGTAGAAATCAAAGAAAACGAAAAGTCGTCAAGGCAGGCTAAAGTGATTAAGGTTCCCAAAGAAGATATCGAACAATTCCTTCAAGGCGAGAACCTCAGTGTAGATATCGAAAAAGAAGGAGGAACTACAAAAACCATGATTGTTACCCGAACCAATGATAAGGCAGCAGATTGTCCCGAGTTTGTAGTGATGATACAAGAAATCTCTCGTGCAGAATTAAGAAAAGTAATCAAAGAAGAACCAGTAAATTCATCACCAAAATCGGATCTTCAGGTGAGTGATTTCCAGATTGCTCCGAATCCGAATTCAGGAGACTTTAACTTGAGCTTCAACTTAGATGAACGCGCGGAAACAAGTGTTCGAATTTTGGACATGTCTGGTCAGCAAATCTTTCAAGAACAATTAGGGAATTTCTCCGGCAGTTATAGCAAAGACATTCGTTTGCAAGCTAAGGCAAATAAAGGCGTGTACATTGTGCAAATTTTGCGCGATGACGCAGTCATGAGTAAAAGATTAGTGATCAACTGATTTACTAGATCAATGAATAGGAGCGGAGCCAGTTGGTTCCGCTTTTTTTATGCTTAATTTGTGCTTCAGAAGATTCAAACTCACAGCTTCCTTTTGATGAAAAATGTTGACGAAAAATTCATGCAACGCGCTATAGACATTGCTTCTAATGGACTTGGAATGGCTGCTCCTAATCCTCTTGTGGGCGCAGTGATTGTTGCACAAGGGCGGATCATCGGTGAAGGTTATCATCGTGTTTATAAGTCTGGTCATGCAGAAACAAATGCTTTCGATTCGGTTAGAAAAGAAGACCAACATTTAATAAAGGGAGCTACCATGTATGTCACTTTGGAACCCTGTGCCCATTACGGCCACACACCGCCTTGTTCAATGCGCGTGGTAAAAGAAGGCATCGCTCGATTGGTGATGGCACAAGCAGATCCCTTCTTTAAAGTGGCTGGAAATGGAGTAAAAATCATGGAAGAAGCTGGCGTTCAAGTGGAAACAGGTTTACTGGAAAATGAAGCAAGATTCCTAACACGCAGATTCCTTAAATCTGTTATCAAAAAGCAACCTTATTTAATCCTCAAATGGGCACAATCAGCGGATGGATTTGTGGGCAAGGAAGGGGAGCAAGTTTGGCTTACCGGTCCAGAAGCGAAACGACTTTCACACAAATGGCGAACAGAGGAAGCAGCAATTCTCGTTGGAAGAAAAACGGCAACCGTTGATAATCCAAGACTTACAGCCCGAGAATGGTCTGGCAAACAACCCTTACGGATTGTTATCGATAAAGAGGGAAAATTAAGTCCCAGCCTTCATTTATTTGATGGCAGTCAAACTACGCTTGTTGTAAGTGCTAAAAAGGACCCCAATAAGAAGGTGGAGCATTTTTGCCCGACTCATTGGGAAAACATATGGGAACAAGTCCTCGATGAATTAGGAAGACGCTCGATCACCTCCTTGATTGTCGAAGGCGGTCCTCACACACTACAACAACTCATCGATCTGGGAATATGGGATGAAGCTCGTGTTCTGATTAGTCCATCAACACTCGGTACTGGAATTAAAGCACCAGATCTCCCATTCAAAGCAAAAGAACAGCAAGTAATTGGACAAGATCTTTTGAACCTCTACTATTCAAAATGAGCACAATCCTAGCCAGTATTTCTTGCTCCACCTTTATTATTCTCTTATTCAAATTCCTAGGAAGAAGAGGTGTAGAAACCTTCCCTGTGATTGCTGCCAACTATGTGGTCTGTGTATTCGTAGGTAGCTATTTCTTTACCAGTGAGACAAGTTTATCCCCTTCCGAATTACCATCATTTTTACTAGCTCAAGCTTGGCTTCCACTTGCCGTTGTACTGGGATTTTTTTTTATTTTCTCCTTCCAACTAATGGCATTATGTACGCGTGAAAGGGGAGTTACAGTAACAGCCGTTGCACACAAGTTGTCCATGGTCATTCCCATCGTCTTTGCCTTTATTGTCTATTTAGATCAATTGAATGGCTTAAAGCTTGCAGGTATACTTCTAGCCATTCCTGCCATTTTACTCTCTGCAGCTTCAAAAAGAAATCAAGAACTAGCGATAAATGATAAAGAAGAGCAACCTGATACGCGTAAGTCGCTTTTAGTAAGATCTGCCTTGCTTTTACCCTTCTTCGTTTGGCTCATTGGCGGTTGTACCGATATTCTCATCAATTACAGCCAGCGCTTTTATTTAGAAAGTAAAGACTTCCCCTTCTTCTTAACGGTGATTTTTGGAATAGCAGGAATTCTGGCTTTTGCATGGATCCTTCTAGCGATTGCTCGAAATAAACAAAGCTGTCCTGGACCTTCTACTATGCTGTGGGGTATTCTACTGGGGATACCCAACTTTGGTTCTACCTACTTTTTCCTTTCAGCCTTAGAAAACTCTGGTCTAGAAGCTTCATCCGTTTTCCCACTTATCAACATTGGTGTGGTTGCTGCTGCTGCTTTCTCTGCATGGCTTATCTTTAAGGAACGTTTTGAAGCTTACCACTTGGGTGGCCTTTTCCTGTCATTCCTCGTCATTATTTTAATTAGCTTGGGCAGTCAGTAACATGGTAGAATCATTTTTTACAATAGAAAAAGAAGGTAGCGGTGATTATCGCGAAAAAGGCAGCAAGTTTTTAGCTGGTGCTTTTCCCGTTAACAACGAGGATGAGATCAAAGAGATACTCCTTGCACAAAAAGCTGCACACCCAAAGTCAAGGCATGTTTGCTATGCCTACCGCTTAGACTTAGAAGGAAAGGACTTCCGTGCGAATGATGATGGCGAACCTTCAGGTACAGCAGGAAAACCAATGCTAGGACAGCTGGATACTCGGAATCTTACCAAAACTTTAGTGACTTGTGTTCGCTACTTCGGTGGTAAAAAATTGGGCGCCAGCGGATTGATTCACGCCTACAAAACATCGACTTCAGAAGCGCTAGATACTGCTGGAATAAAAGAGATCAAAATTCGTTCTTATTACGAAGTCAGCTTTGCCTATGAGCGGATGAACGATTTAATGCGTTTCATAAAACACGACGAACTAAAAATTTTAGGACAAGACTACGATAATGGCTGCAAATTGCGCTTCAGCATTCCTGTAGCGGACAGTCAGGCGGTCTTGGACAGCTTGGGCAAATTATACGACATTAAAACTGAATTACTATACACCAAGTGATGAGATGTTTGCTTCTTTTATTGTTTCTGTTCAGCTGCTTTGGCTCTACTGTCTCAGCTCAGGCTTTCTATCGCAATTTGTCTTTTCCAGAAGAAGGGATGATAGAAAGGCACCGCTTTAAAGTTGAAGAAGTCGTTCACTTAAAAAATACCGCTGACCTTTACAGGCTTGCCGATGAATTTCTCCGTAAAGCGAGTCCGCATGCATTAGAAGTTGGAGCTATCGAACAGCGAAAAAATACCTTTGCAAATCATTGGGAAGCTCAAATTAATTATCGTGGAATTTCTATTTATTATGGGAGTTTAAAGTTCCACACCAATACAAATGGAATTTTACACTTACAAAACCACTCCCTTCCTGTAATAACTCATTTTGATATTAATGACGAAATAGAAAGAAAAGAAGCTGAACAATTACTGCGTCAAT
>CALFBW010000019.1 GCA_937951415.1 uncultured Chitinophagales bacterium
GTCTTGGCGATGTCTGCATTTGTACCTTGCAAGCGAACAATGATAGGAACATTGATGTCGCCAATGTTTTTGTAGGCATCTACAACTCCTTGAGCAACGCGATCACAACGAACGATTCCTCCAAAGATGTTAATTAGGATGGCCTTTACATTCGGATCTTTTAGGATGATACGGAAAGCGTCTTCCACTCTCTTCGCATCAGCCGTTCCTCCAACGTCCAAGAAGTTAGCTGGTGATCCACCGGCCAATTTGATGATGTCCATTGTAGCCATTGCCAAACCAGCACCGTTTACCATGCAGCCCACGTTTCCGTCCAGCTTTACAAAGTTTAGATTTGATTTTCCTGCTTCCACCTCTGTTGGATCTTCTTCATCGAAATCTCGTAAGGCCGCTAAGTCTTTGTGACGGTACAAAGCATTTCCATCAAGGCTTACTTTTGCATCAACAGCCATAATCAGGTCATCTGATGTTTTCAAAGCAGGGTTGATCTCCATCATTGAAGCATCAGAAGCCAAGTATGCCTTGTATAGTCCAGCGATGAACTTGGTCATTTCTTTGAAAGCTGTTCCAGAAAGGCCCAAATTGAAAGCAATCTTTCTTGTTTGGAACCCTTGCAGTCCCACTTTAGGGTCGATGCGTTCGCGGTGTACCAAGTGTGGTGTTTCTTCTGCAACTTCTTCAATGTTCATTCCACCTTCGGTAGAGTAAACGATCACGTTTTGACCGGTACCACGATCTAAAAGGATAGAAATGTAGAACTCTTTAGGTTCAGAATCTCCAGGGTAGAAGACATCTTCGGTGATCAAAATTTTGCGAACGAGTTTTCCTTTCTCGCCTGTTTGAGGAGTGACTATGGTCATTCCAAGAATATTGTCAGCATGCGTTTTCAAGTCTTCCATGCTTTTGGCAAGTTTTACCCCGCCAGCTTTTCCACGGCCACCTGCATGTACTTGGGCCTTAACTACCCACCATGAAGTTCCTGTGTCTTCGCTAAGTTTTTTGGCTGCTGCTTCTGCTGCTTCTACCGATTCGGCCATGATTCCACGTTGAATGCGGATGCCGTGACTCGCTAGTAATTCTTTTGCTTGATATTCGTGTAAGTTCATCTGTATCTCTTGTTGCGAAAAGGAGTGCGAAATTAAGGCTTTACGGGCTGAATTCTAAGCGAAATGGACAAAGAAGTAGCTGTGAACCTCAATATGAGTGGGCAATAAACTTGCCATCCCTTCGAAAACCCTTTTACACCCTGCTTGAAAGTACTTTTTGGAGCAAATAGAAGGCTATGATTATCAAAGTATTAAATTTGAGCTGACTTGAAGTTTCAATATGAAAAATACGGCCTTTTGTTTGAGTTTCTTTTTACTCTCTTTCGTTAATTTACTTGCGCAAAACAGCATTCTCAGTATCGTAGAAGCGGAAAAGAAGGCTAGTTCTATCTACCTGGTGTACGAGCTGGATATGCTAGAAAGCACCGTAGAGAAAATGGAACTGATTTTAGAATGGCAGCTGGGGGAAGAAGAAGTGATCATTCGCCCAAGCAAGGAATCTTTAGTCGGTCAAATTCACTTTTTACCTTCAGGTCGCTATGAATTACAGTGGTTTCCCGCCTGGGAGAATCGAAAATTGCTTGAAACGGGTACTTACCGAGTGGTCTTGCAAGCAATTACTGCTGGTCAAATAATGGGAGAAGCCGAACAATTGATTGGCCTCCCTGCGGAGGAATTAGAAGAAACAATTGCGCCCATCGAAATTGAGGAATTAATTCCTGTAGAAGAGACCTTAGCAAAAGAAGAGGAGACGGTAACTGCAGCTGAATCGGAAGTAGAGCTTGGAATTTTGCAAGAACCTATGCCAGAGTTGATTCAAGAAGAGAGGAAAAGAGTAGAAATAGAAGAGTTCGATCCAGAAAGCTTAGAGGAGGAAAAAGCTAAACAGAAGCAGAAGGCACAGGAAAAACAAGAAAGACTGGCGAGAAAGGCTGAAAAGCAAAGAAACGAAGTGGAGAAATCGCAAAGAGTTCCAGCAGTAGAGGACGAAGGTGCCTCCAAAAGAAACAGTGCCTCTCAAGAAAATAGGCAACACAAAGGCTTTTTTAATCGACTCTCTGATTGGTGGCAAGGAGGAAAATTTACAAAAGAAGCCGAAGAAGAAAAAGTCAGTTCAAATAATAAAAAAGAAAAAAACTTGGAGGAAAAGACAAAGAACTCAACAACTCTACAGGGACGTATCTCTGAAAAATTCCCTTAAAATGCTCTTCCAATGGCAAGCATCCATCGAAAAGCAAAAGCTTGATCGTTTTCTTGGACAGTTTCGGAAATAAACAAGGGAAAGTCAGCCCGTATCGTGAAAGCTTGGAAGTTATAGAATCCTCCTAAGCTATTTATCTTCAAAGCAGCACCTAAACCCCAATCCATCTTTGCTTGGAAAAACCTCAATTTGCTGGTAGTCGATGGCGCGCCTAAGATGCCAAAATCCAAAAATGAATAGGTACTTAACTCTAAGCCCGTTCGCCTTTTAAGTTGCTCTTTTTTTATTCCCACTAAATCTTGAAATTCAAATTCGAGATTTAAACTTAAACCTGAAGTCCCTCTATAAGCTTCTACTGCTTGACCATTTTGAATTTCACTTAGGGCGAGTCCGGAAAAGCCCCTCAAGTTTAGTCCGCCCCCGAAATGTGCATGCTGTACTGCTTGTCCGAAGCCTCCCCAAGCATCTGGAATAATTCCTGCTGAACGATAGACAGGACTGTCCATCATTTGGCTTGGATTTCCGCCAGATAAATATAAACTCGATTCAGGAGCGATAGAAGTACCCGAACCAAATTGAACAAAGAACCTAGAGCGTAATCCCCAGTCACTAAATGCGAAATTGGATTTGATTTCGGCATTAGCAAAATTATAGTCAAAATCAGTGAATAAACTATTGGAGCCGATGCCCAACTTAATCCCTCCTTCTTCTCCTAGAAAAGCAGGCTTTTGAATAAATTCCAGATGGATCATGTTGTTCCATTTTCCTGTTGACCATTGGTTTTTATTTATTAAATATTCATTGTCAGAAAGTTCGAGCCTTTTCATGCTGTGTATGTAAATCCGCATGATGTCCGTTTCGCTTGATTTGCGTTCTATTCCCCATTTTCCAAAATACAAACCGTCTATCCAGCCAATTTTAGCTTGCACAGAAGTCTCGGGTATAATAGAAGCGATAGACGATTGTCCTTCAATTTGAAATGAGAACAAGTCTTGCTTATTTTTCAGTATTTCAGGGAAATCTGATTGATAGCTTTGTTTGCTCAATACTCTTGTATTTAGCCAAGTTTTCACCTCAATGAAGTTGCCTTCCTTATCCGACATTTTAGCCCGAATTCCTGGCTTTAAACCATCGTAACTATTGTACCAAAGCAAGGGGCGCAAGTGCCTATTTGCTAGGAGTTTGTTTTTCTTTATTGAAGGCGTCGCTTCGACCTTGTTTTTGTTGGTTTGATTTTCCGCCCAGCTTATTGTCTATTGGTGCATTGTCAAGAGCATTTGCCCTTCCAGTTAACTCAATGGACTTTATTTCCCCATTAATTTTAATGTTGCTACGGTATTGCTTGTCATTTGCCGTCCAAGCGGTTAACCTTTTACCTTCTTGATAAGCTTGCTTTGCCGATACAGGGATGTAGAAATATTGAGATTTATTGCTTTTATTTTTAACAATAAGTTCAAGAGGTAAGTGAATACTTCCTTTTCTATTTATTACTAAATCATAGCTCCCGTCTGATTTTTTATTTAAACTAGTGCTATCGATTTCATAGTCAATACTGGCTTCTTGTTGGTTCCAGTCGTTCGCAAATGAACGAATCAAGCTAGGGTTGTCCTGATATAAATATGGCCAAAAGTCGCTTGCACTTGCTTGTAGTAATCGCCAATCTTTAATGAATTTTGTTATTCCTTTATTGAGTGTTTCTTTTCCGATTAGATCAGATAGGCATAAAAGAGATATGCTATTCTTGTCGATGTCTTTCCAAGCGTATTTAGTGTTTGATTTTGTTTTAAAAGGTTGTAATAAATATTTATGCTCAAGTGTACCATTTTCTAGATTTTGTACAGCTAAAAATTGAGAAATTCCTGCGAAAAGATTTCTAGAGTTTAAGTCTCTTCCAGAAAATAGAGTTTGAAACCATTGGGAGAAGGTCGCATATTTTGTTAGGAATTTTAAATCAGAGGATGTTCCGGAAACTAAATTTAACATGGGAAAGCTTTCACTTTCTTGTAAATAGGCGGTAATCAATTTCGAGTATGGGAAACGACCGTAGTCTTGGGCACATTTTTGGAAATCTTCTCGAACTTGCGAAAGAATTTTAAAGGCAATTCCTTGATCTTCAGGAAAGCTGTAAACGCGTAATTCTGATCGGCTTACAAAAGTCTTTAACAGCCTAAGATCTGGGCTAGCGATAAAGGAGAAATTGTGGATGTTTTCGACATGGAATTTCCAGATCTTTCGCTCCGCTTTTTTGCCATCCAATATTTCTTTGGCAAGTTCTTCTTTGTTTTTATCCATTTGAATGGCTTCATACAAAGTATCTGGTAAAGCTTGCGATTTGTTTTGCAACTCTCCACTAGCATCCAAAATGTAATTGCCCGGAAAGTCTAAATGAACTGAAAATGTTCCAAATGGGAAACCGCTACTGCCTATCAATCCAGGCTTTTCCCAGTCGCCGAGTGTATAGTTCGTGATTTGCGGAAACCAGCCAGCTCCGCGAAGGGCAAATTTGTCATTGAGTTCAGTGATACCCAAAACACAAGAAGCATCTTTTAGAAAGTTCGTTTTGAATTTGATGCGTAATCGCAGGAAATTCCCAGGCTGCAGAGGAGTAGTTAAATCGAATTTTTTCAGCGAGCCTGTAGAAGCATTTGAAGCTGACAATGACTTACCTGTGTTCAAATTTTGAATCGACTCGATCTCGATCCACTTTTTACCTTCTCTTTCTTCTGGGCACATACCTGTAGAAAAAGCAAGATCATATAGCGTTTGGGGAGAGTTGTTCCAATACGTTAGAATAATTTCCCCTTGAAGTTGTTCCTTTTCTTCCTCGTATCTCGCTTCGATGTGATAATGAACATCTTGCTGCCAATAGGCATTAGGCAGCTTGTGGTTTTTCCAATAAAAAGGATTTTGGCTAGATCGGTAAGTGTTAGGAGGATGGTTTTGATCGTAGGCGGCTTTAAAAAGTTGGGCTTGTAAGTATGTTGTAGAAGTAAAAACAAGGCAACAGACAAAAAGGAGCTGAAGAAGCCATTGTCTTTTATTCAATATTAGTGCTGTTCTGCGCATTGTCTTTTTAATCTCCCATCCCCATGCTATCCACTTTTATTTACCTTTTTTCATTTAGGCATTTATTGGTAGAAGCTATTGATGAATGCCTGCAAAGGTAACAATACCTATGATGAATCTTTAGTTATGAAAAATCTTGTTAATGGGTGAAAAAGAAGAAGACCAGATTCAGCAGATCGCCTTAAGTTTTGTTAAAGGAGTTGGACCGGTCTTAGCGAAAAGTTTGATTAGCTATTGCGGGGGAATCGCTAATGTATTTAGCACAACGAAGGAAAAGCTGTTGAGAATCCCTGGCTTGGGACCGATTACCGCTAACGAAATACTGAAAAAGAATTGCTTTGATCGTGCGCATCAAGAATGGGAAGCGATGCATAAAAAAGGAATTGAGTTGCTTTTTTATCTAGATAAGAAGTACCCATATAGATTGAAAGAATGTCATGATGCGCCGATCTTATTGTACAAGAAAAGCCGAGAGGTTCTCAACCATCCCAGAATACTTGCTGTTGTTGGTACCCGTAAAATAACACCCTATGGAAGGAAAGTCTGTCAAGAAATTTTGACTGCAGCGAAAGATTTGAATATTGTCATTGTAAGCGGTCTTGCCTATGGAGTGGACCATTTGGCGCATAAGACCGCCGTGGATCATAAAATTCCAACGCTGGCGGTAGTTGCTCATGGTCTTGATCGTATTTATCCAAGTGCACATATACCCTTAGCAGAAAAAATGCTAGAAATGGGCGGTTGGATTTCAGAGTTTCCGATGGGTTCTGAACCTGACAGAGAAAATTTTCCGAAACGCAATCGCATCATTGCAGGCATGTCGGATGCAACCCTTGTTATTGAAACAGCTTCTCGTGGAGGCTCAATGATCACCGCCTTGTGTGCAGAAGCCTACAACCGTCAAGTTTTGGCAGTTCCAGGCAGGGTAGGAGATAAAGCTTCCGCAGGTTGTAATTTCTTGATTCGTCAAGATATAGCGGCCCTTGTAGAGAAAATAGAAGACGTTAGCTGGCAATTGGGTTGGGATAAGAAGGAAGCTAAAAAGTCTATGCAAAGAAGCTTACCCCTGCATTTAACAACAGAAGAAATGGCAGTAGCGGACTTGTTTAAGGGTTCTGACGAAATTGATCTAGCACTTTTGCACGCTAGTTTGAAAGTCCATCCAGGAAAGCTGGCTGGATTACTGCTTCGCATGGAAATGAAAAACCTCCTAGAACCTATTCCCGGCAATCGAATTCGATGGCTTGGAGCTTAGTCTTCTTTTCGTAATTCCAGAAGTGCCTTCATTTTGTAGAAAATCTCGGTGTTGTCATAGACTCCTGAGAACTCGTGAGCTCCCGGGCCAATCGCAAAAACAGGAACCATAACGGCAGTATGATGATCAGTAGTAAATGCTGCGGCTATAGTGTCGTTTTTACTTGCTCCTGGTGTTAAGGAAGAGCCTGGATTGATGGCGTAACCTCCTGTTTCATGATCAGCTGTAATGACGAGGAGGGTTTCTCCGTTCGCTTCTACGAAATCCATGATTTCACCAATTGCTAAGTCAAACTCAATCATTTCGGTAATGATATAATCTGAATCATTGGCATGTCCTCCCCAGTCAATTTGGCTTCCTTCAATCATCAAAAAGAAACCCTTTTCGGCATCTTCTAAGTGCTGAACAGCGTATTTGGAGGCTGGCATCAAATAATCTCTTCCTCCTAAGTACCTGCCTGGATGATTCCAATGCGTGAAGATTCCAACTTTTTCTTGATCGGTCAATTGATCTGTTCTAAAGATGTTATTACGGATCTCATAGCCTTCCGCCTCTAACTCAGCGATCACATTTCTACCATCGGACCGCATATCAAAATACTGACGGCCGCCTCCTATAAAAATATCGACACCAGATTTTGGTAAATCCGTGGCAATCTCCTCATAAAGCGCTCTACTCTTTCGATGAGAATAATAGCAAGCGGGAGTAGCGTGAACAATGGTGCTTGTCGCTACTAGTCCAGTTTTCATGCCTTTCGCTTCTGCCATTTCAACAAGGTTAGGAACAGCGGCAGTATCTAAATCAACCCCGATCGCACCATTATAGGTTTTAACCCCACTGGCAAAAGAAGTTGCAGAAGCAGCTGAATCGGTCACCAAATCATCAGCACTGTGGGTTTTTATCAATCCTACATGGCTACTGCGTTCGAGGTGTAGGTAGTTGAAGTTGGTATACATACCGGCTGTAATCTGGCTAATGCCCATGCCATCTCCAATCATGAAGATGATGTTTTTTGGTTTTTTTGCCGAATCGTTTTTTAAGACGAACGGGCGCTCAGCTGCATAGGCTTTTGGGTGAAAGGCTCGATGAGCAATTTTCAAGGAATCTAGACTGACTTGTGCAGCTTCCGATGATTTTGCAACACTAGTAGGTTTTTTCACAATCATCTGGGCTTCACAGGGTAAACCAATCGCAAGGAAAAGAAACAAGGCAAGTCTGAGCATGATAGTTGTTTATAGTATGCGAAGGTACTCAAGATGTTACTGCCTGCAATGTTTTGAGAAGCGACAAGATCTATTTTAATTGGCTTACCTTTGCGGGCTGAATAACAATTATCTATGACCTTTCAAGATTTGGGAGTAATCCCCTCGATACTCAAAGCATTGGATGCCGAGGGGTACAAACATCCGACTCCCATTCAGGAGCAGTCG
>CALFBW010000020.1 GCA_937951415.1 uncultured Chitinophagales bacterium
CTAATAAAATAGAATTACTGGAAAACTCTAATTCTGATAATTCTTTTCGGAGGTCTTCGGGACTGGTTTCATTAACATCAAATAAATAAATAACGACAGCACTGTCCCGCAATTTTTCGAAGGTCTTTTCGACTCCGATGGATTCTATGCGGTCGTCGGATTTTCGGATGCCTGCCGTGTCAATGAAACGAAACGGAATTCCTTTAATGTTCAATAACTCCTCAATCGTGTCGCGGGTAGTTCCAGCAATTTCGGAAACAATGGCGCGCTCTTCTTTAAGAAGCGAGTTTAGCAAGGTAGACTTTCCCGCATTCGGTCTTCCCGCGATAACCGTAGGCACACCATTTTTTATTGCATTACCGAGTTTAAAAGAGGCTAGTAACTCAGATAATATTTGCTGAATTTTATTGACCAAATTTACCAAGGCCGTTCGATCGGCAAACTCCACATCTTCTTCGGAGAAGTCGAGCTCCAGTTCTACCAAAGAAGCGAAGTTGATCAACTCCTGTCGGAGCTCTGAGATCTCGGAGGAGAAGCCGCCGCGCATTTGCTTCATCGCCATTTGGTGCGCCGATTCGGTTCCGCTGGCGATGAGGTCAGCTACAGCTTCCGCCTGTGATAGATCCATGCGACCGTTGAGGAAGGCACGCATGGTAAATTCTCCAGGGCCGGCCATTCGTGCACCTTCATGCACAAACAGACGAATGACTTCCTGTAAAATATAGGGCGAACCATGGCAACTGACCTCGATCATGTTCTCGCGGGTGTAGGAAGTTGGTGTCTTAAAAACACTGACCAGCACCTCATCGACTACGCGCTCGCCATCCATGATGTGCCCGAAGTGCAAAGTATGTGAGGGAACCCTCTCCAGTTTTGCGCCCTTGAAAACGCGATCGCAAATGCTGATGCATTCCGACCCAGTAAGTCGCACTAAGCCAATCGCTCCTACTCCTTCTGGGGTAGAAAGCGCCACAATGGTATCTTGAAGATTCAGTCTTGCCATACAAAGGACAAAGTTAGCTCCTTAGCTCGCCAACCCACTAGCTTTCGCTTAATTTATACAGCATTGTGCTGCTAGACCGCTTTCTCATTTATTAGCAAAAAAAACTGCACCTAATTCGTCTTCAATGCTTTTTCAATGTTTAATAAAACATGGGCTCTGTGCGCTGCTGTTTCGCCTGAACCGGGAGAGCTTTTAAGCATTTTTTTGATAGATTGTACTTGCGCTAGGACCGCCGACAAGGCAATACCATCGACTGACTTTTTCTCTAGCAAAAGCAACAATTTAGCTACGTAATCCAATTGCATAATTTGCCGAAAAGAATTTACGGAACCTCCTAAGTCTGCTTTAAAAATGCCATCGGTTAAATCGTTTAGCATTTCCAGTGCCGAATATTTATTTCCATACAAACGCGTATCCGTAATACGTTTCAAGGTTTTCGGATGCATTAAATGCGAGAAGACAATCGCATGAAAAAAGCGCATTCGATCATGAATTTGTGGGTCTTCATTATTGGACCAATGCTCCCAACCTCTGCGCTGTCGCACCATGTACGGATACAATTCTTCAGGTGTTTGAACCGCATCTGGTGCTAGAAGATATTGTTGCAAAAGGCGCATCGCTTTTTTCTGCGTTTCATAATCAACGGGAGTAAGCGGCTGTCCAGCTCCTTCTTGTCCAAAGTTTCCTCGATCTTGGTATACCCCTCCAACGTATCGACTCACTGCATTCATCGCCATGAATTGTTGCCAAGTAGCAATGCGATACATGCGATACAGCTCATCGTAATTCTCGCCTTCTCGACGGAACTTTTCTAAAAATGATGGCATCAAGTTATTGACGATTTGCACACGTTGTTCCCCATAAGATAGTGGGTCGCTTGTCATATCAAAAATCATTACGCGTGGATCAATTCCACTTCCAGGAGATCGCATGTCATCGGCATCATTGCCAAAGAGCAATTCAGGTTCCGTGGATCGTGCTAAATGCGCTTCCATTTTTTCTGCATCCTTCAAATCGGGATCGTAACCAAATTGAATGGCCCAAGAATCGTACGGACCAGAACGTGTCGTATAAAAATGTCCCTGCTGACTTTTGTCTACCGCGAGATTCACCATAGGATATTCCATCACCGAACCGTACAAGCCCATCTCGCTGGTTCTCTCTTTATCGTGCGCTTGCGAGGGCGAATGCAGGTGAGACGATTTCATGTTGTGCGCTAAGCCCAATGTGTGCCCCACTTCGTGCATGATGAGATAAGTCAATGCCTGCTGTAAAAACTCACTGTCACCCACATCTGTTGGTGATTCACCTAAGTAGGCAGCGCCCATTTGATTGTTGGCTGCTAATAGATGACCCGCTATGCATTGTTTCCCGCAATGAGATTTATTCGGCATCTCTGAAAACAGTGTATTGAAATTTTCTGCTCCTCCACCCATGCCGAACAAGTTCTCTTGCGAAATGTGATTAAAAACAAAGGAATATTCCAACATAATATCGGCGCCAAGAATTTCACCCGTTCTTGGGTTTACAAAACTAGGGCCGTAGCCTCCCCAAGGAGGCAAGGGCGAACTCGACCAACGCAACACATTGTAACGAATGTCTCCAGCATCCCAATCGGCATCATCAGGCTGCTGCTTCACCACGATTGCGTTTTTGAAGCCGGCTGTTTCGAAAGCAACGTTCCACTTTTCCACCGCCGCTTTAATGGTTGGTCGCCAAGCGATAGGCGTGGTATTTTCCATCCAATAAATAATGGGTTTCACCGGTTCACTTAGCGCAGCTTCAGGGTCCTTTTTCACCAGTCGCCAACGATGAATCATATCCCGGTAAGGCGTATAGTCATTGCCTGTTAAGTCATTCATCTGCGTCAAGAAAAAACCTACCCGCGAATCATCCGCTCTAGTTTCGTAGCCATCATCGGGCATCTTCAAGAAACTGTGCTGATAGCGAACAGTAACATAACGAGCATCAGTAACCGCACTGGTTCCCCAAACTTGTGGAGATCCATTATCGAAAACGTAGTCTACTAATATCTCCGTGTTCTCCGGATAATTTCTAAGGTCGTGGTACTTGGTTTTTTCTTTACTGAGGTTTCCCAACTGAAAGAACTTGCGTCCATTGGTATTTTGCGGCGGCGGCGGTTTGATCATCGCTACCTTTTCCGATAAAAACAACTCGTCTGCTTTCACATAGTAAGTTTCTCCTTCCGTCTTTTCAATTTTCAACTTTGCCCAAATCGCTTCAGAAGTGTTAGCGCCTTGCGATCGGCTAATCGCTAAAGTAGTGTCGTAATAGTAAGCACTGTTTGGCGTAACAAACTCTAAGTGTTCATAGTGCTTTCGAATTTGAAATATCTTATTTTCTTGAAACAAGCCCTTGACATGCCATGTGTCAATTGGGCCATTTTCGGAATAGCTGAAGTAAATAAATTCCTCGTCTAACTGATCCTTCTTTACTGCGAGATAGGCCGAACCATTCGTGGTATCTTGATAAAGATCGAATAGACCTTCGATCTTGACACACTTCTTTAAGAATTCTCCTTCCTTCTTGGACGACTCTTCAGCTTTTTCTGCTTTGTCTTTCTTCTTCTTTTTGAAAAGCTGGGCATCAAGAGAAGGGCTAATCATTACAAATAAGAAAAGGCAAACTAAACAACGGCAAAACGATTTCATAAGCGGGATTTTTTGGTCTTTACCGAAAGTTACAAAAGGATTGCATGGGCTGCCAATTTTGTCGTGCCTTTAACGCGGCTTTAAGGAAGTCTAGTTTCCGTAGCATGTCATTGCCTTAATGTATAACTTCATCCCGTGATAAATATCGGCAGCAAAAATCCACCTCGGCAAGTTTTGTCTCCAAGTTTCTATCGACTGATAGTAAACCTAAGTGCTTTGTGTATTTCTTGTATGCTGTGTGGACAAATTCAGATCAATGAGGTACTGGCAAAAAATGCTAGTGTTAATGTCGACAATTTCGGAGAATACGACGACTGGGTAGAACTGCACAATTTCAGTGGAGAGCCAGCATTACTAGAAAATTACTACTTGAGTGATGATGCAGAAAACTTACAAAAATGGGCCTTCCCTGCTTCCGAAATCAGTGCAGATGAACACCTCTTGATCTGGTGTGATGAAGACGGCTCACAAGGGGAATTTCACAGCAACTTCAAATTAAGCAGCAGTGGAGAATGTGTGTATTTGACGAAAGAGAATCAGTTGATAGACCAAGTCTGCTTTAGTCAACAGCAAAAGAATGTGAGTTACGGTCGGAATCCGAACGCTGATGAGTGGTTGTATTTTTCCGCTCCCACTGCAGCTTATTCAAACATCTCGGGAGGAAAAAATACACTAGCAGAAAGACCGGAAAGTTCTCACCAACAAGGACATTATTCTGATGGTTTCCTCCTAGAGCTTTCTAGCAGCGATTCCAATGTCAATATCCACTACGAACTTGGAGGCAAAGAACCAACGGCCTTTAGCCCTATCTATCAAGAACCTTTGTCAATAAATAAAAATACTGTCGTTCGTTTCTTCTCTAAGGGAGAAAACATTGTCGATAGTGAAATTGAAAGTCGAACTTTTATTCTAGACAAAGAGGCCAGTATTCCTTCCATTTTTATTGCCATGAACCCAGCCGATTTGTTTAGCAGCAATCAAGGCATTTACGCGGACGGAAATTTCTTCTTCCTCTGGGAACGAGCAACCCACATTAGTTTACTTGAATTAGATGGACAAACGGCCTTTGCTTTGGATGCAGGTATTTCCATTAGTGGTGGCTCTACCCGCTACTATCCACAAAAATCTTTCAATATAAATACGCGTTCAATTTATGGAAATGGTACTATTGACTATCCGCTATTTCCCGATAGTGAAATTAGTGAATACGACGGGTTTCGCTTGCGGATTGGGGGAAATGACAATGAAAGTACACTCATCAGAGACGGACTGATGCAGGGCATAATGGACAATAGTTTTTTAGAGACCCAAAACCATCGTCCCGTTGCAGTGTATTTAAATGGAGAATATTGGGGAATATATAATATTCGTGAAAAGCACAACGAAGAGTATTTTAAAAATAAAACAGGGAAAGAAGTAAGGGATTTGATCAACCAAAATGGAAAGGCAGGAATTGGAGATACTTTGTTTTATGGAGAGACAAAACGCTTCTTTCGAGAACATCAATTTCACGAAACTGCACTGTATGATTCAGCTGCTAGCTTGATTGATATCGACAATTTCATGGACTATTATATCGCACAAATTTATTTTGCAAACAGTGACTGGCTCGATAATAATACAAAAGTATGGCGTACGGATAATGGCAAATGGCGCTGGCTCATTTTCGATACCGATTTAGGATTTGGTTTTGCTCCTCGTTGGGGACATCCAGGAGGTGTAGAGCATCAAACATTGACTTGGGCGATGAATTGTTGTGATGCTCCTGACTTACACAATTCTCCCAAAAGCACCATTTTCTTTCGACGGCTTTTAGAAAACGAGAATTTTAGAATGGCGTTTCTAAAACGTTTCAATTATCACCTCAACCACACTTTTTGTACAGATCGAATTTTAGCTTTAATAGACGATATGAGTAAGGAAATAGCGCTTGAAATGCCTTATCATTTAGAACGTTGGGATGAAATTCAAGACGTAGAAGAATGGGAAGCAAACCTAGAGCACATGAGACAGTTTGCTTTGGTTCGTCCTAGGGAAATTAGTGCACAAATT
>CALFBW010000021.1 GCA_937951415.1 uncultured Chitinophagales bacterium
ATACAAAAAAGATAGCTTAACTATTTCCATCGCATATGCTTACTTCCCCAACATCTCCAACATAGGCTTTTCATTAATAAGTTCCCAATTATTCTGCCCTACTAGACTTTGGACACACTTCGAGTACAAAGAGATGAAATCTCTTTCACTAAAGCGTGACGCATTTTAAAATATCTTTATTTATTCACACTTTTTAGATGTTTTTTTCTTCTTTTTCCCTTTTTTCACCACTTTATACTTAGCTCTAAGGGGCTGTTTATCGCCTTGCTGGCGTCCTTTTCCTTTTTTTGTAGAGTTTGGGAGGAAAGGGGTTTCTGAAAAACCCAAAAAAATCTCAGACAACTGTCTTTGTACCTCTGAAGGCGACGGATCTAAATCTGCTGCTTGCCGCTGTTGAAAGCGTTTATCATACTTTCGCCACTTGAGCGTTTTGACATCTGCCTCTTTTCTTGATACCCATAATAGCCAATAAGACAAACTTACAATTTCCATCCAATTATCCAGATGTTCTATATCAGGTGTCTGGAACTTGTCTAAGAGTAAACGCTGCTTTCCAAATCGGAAAAAATGCTCTATATCAAATCGCTGTCGGTAACTCCAAAAAATCTCTTCACCAGTTAATTCCATTCTTCGTTTGCCACAAACAGCTAACCAGAGTTGTTTCTTGAAAATAGCTTCCCCCGTTTGTGGATCTTTCAGCTTAATATTGACTAATCTAAAGGGTTTATCCTTCATTGATTTACCTCGTTTAGAACGAATCATTTCATTTTCCCAAATTCGTACTTCCACTAAACACTTTCGTCCAGAGGTTAAACAGATAGAAAATTCCTGACAACTATCTGCTGGAACTGTTTCTTCAAACAACTCCTTTAACTTATGTTTTTCACCATAAATAGCGGTGGTTCCTCGATTATCCTTATTAGCAAGCCGTCGCGCTTCTTGTTCTTCTAGGGTGAGTTGATCATACACCACACGGTTGTTTTTCATGCGGATAAGACTCACCAAATTAAATTGATCTGCCACATCTACTATATACTCAGGAGTCCCATATTGGCTATCTAATGCATTGACAATAAGCTTTTTATTAAAAGGCAACGCTTCATTATTGAGCAAGTCATTCAATTGTTCAGCAGTAAAGGTACCTCGATTGGCATCTGAGGGTATGCGACGCATACTCAATGGCAAATTCCAAGGAGCTGTAGCACAATTATACAATGCTTTGCGAACAGACAAGCCTACTGTAGAGATATCATAGCCGATATCCACAGGTCTATTACCAGATACTTTATTATTGGCCACATGCACATAGCCCCGATCGGGCAAAGTAGGAGAATGTTTGCGAATCAAAGGCGTGATGTCAGTATTGAGCAACCAAAATTTATCAGTGACCTCAGGTAAATAACCTGTCTTGAGAGATAAATTTTTTTTCCATCTCTAAACGGGCTGCTTTGACTTCTGAGGGATCATGTTGTTCTGCTTCAAACAAAGCATTGATACTATCTGATATGCTACTATACTGATAGTGATAACAGTCTTCCAAACTTATAGCAGTGGGCGATGATGCATTAACTTGACTCGCTAAACCCATCACTAAATTACATAAAGCTTTGCTTTTGTTGATAGGAAGTCTTAATATTGAATGGCAGAATGCTTCGGTCATTTTTTATGTTTTTTAGTTGAAACTTAAATTTCCGAAGTTATTCTGTTTTTTTATAATTTTTTCAAAGAACGTCCAAAGTCTAGTTAATGAAACAATACAATCATGAGAAAGGCTGAAGATGAACTATCTTGATTTACTAAACCAACGAATGAAAATACTCAAAGGATAAAATCTCAATTCAAAGTCAAACTGCCCATCATCTTTTCTCAACAAAACAATTCTTCGCTCTTGTACTTACGATTCTATTGGCTAATAGTTCCTATCAAACTGGTTTAGGAGCCTTTGTATCTTCTATAAAATCATAGCGCACTTCACTCAGATACAAACCATGTCCTGGTACAGAATGATTGTATTTAAATTGGCTTTCTTTTTTGTCCATTACTGCTTTAAACTCTACGACACTAATCTTCCCTTTCCCTACCATCATCAGCAATCCCACCATTCGCCTCACCATGCCTCGCAAAAATCGATTTGCCGCTACATGAAACCGCATAGTTTTGCCTAGCTCATCATAAATCAACTCCGTTTTATAAATGGTACATAAAGTCGTTTTATTATCGCCGCCTGTTTTGCACAACATCGGAAAATCTGTATAAGTTGGTAACAATGCTACTACTTCTTGCATACTTTCAATATCCAATGGTATTGCGGGGAAAAGACAGCTCAATTCGTATTTAAAAGGATTTTTTTCGAAATGGATGTAATAATCGTATGCACGATAAGTCGCATCAAAGCGAGCGTGTGCGCCTTCTGGGAAATTCTCAATCAATCGTTTAGAATGAATGTCCTTAGGCAGCATTGTATTTAAGCGGTAGGCAAATTGATCTGGCAATGGCTGATCTGTATCAAAATGCAGAAAATACTGGCTTGCATGTACTCCTGAATCGGTTCTTCCACAGCCTGTTACACTAGTCTGACTATTCAATAAAGTAGAAATAGCTTCCGTAATAGTAGATTGAACGGTAACATTATTCGGCTGCACTTGCCATCCGGAATATTGTTTTCCATTGTAAGCGATTTCTAAAAAGTACCGTTGTGGCATTTCTTTTTTTAGTAAAATTAAGCATTCCCTTCTCCATAGTGAAGTTGCTTAACTAAAAAATAACCGTTTTGTTCTTAAAAATAA
>CALFBW010000022.1 GCA_937951415.1 uncultured Chitinophagales bacterium
CAATATGACTCGAAGAAGGCGCATTTGACTACGACTTGATTCTACTTATCGGACTGTTTTAGGTTGGTGAGTTGACGGACTGAAGCAATGTCTGAACCTTGATTTGCATGATTACATGATTACTTGATGACGGACCGCTGGAATGTCTGAACCTTGATTTGCATGATTAAATGATTACTTGATGACGGACCGGTGATTTGTCTTGAACAGGATTTATAAGATGGGTAAGATGCGCAAGATGACGGACCGATGGGAAGGATGAGGGGAAGGACGGACCGGTGGTTTGTCTTGAACAGGATTTATAAGATGTAAAAGATGCGCAAGATGACGGACCGATGGGAAGGATCAGGGGAAGGACGGACCGGTGGAATGTCTTGAACAGGATTTATAAGATGAGTAAGATGACGGACCGATAGGAAGGATGGGAAAGGACGGACCGATGGGAATGAATGGGTGAGATTACGCAATGACTTACTTCGACTGAAGGGCTTGCTAGATCAAAGGGCTAAATAAGCTTCTAGCACTTTTTTATTACTGTATTTTTGTGATGCATAATCGGCGGCTTGTTCGGAGAGTTCATTTTTCTTTAAGGGATCAGTTAGGACTTTGTCGAGAATTGTTGCGAGTTCTTCAGGATTTTGAAATTCGAAAAGCAATCCCGTTTTTCCTTCTATGATGGCCTCTTCTAGACCTTTTACACGTGAAGCAATTACTGCAAGTCCTGCTGCTTGTGCTTGCATGATTGCAGTACTCATCGTTTCGCCTGCAGAGGAATGGACATAGACACTGCTTTGATGCAATAGTTCTATTAACTGCGGTTCCGATAGCATTCCCATGAATTTCACTTGATTCGAAAGTTCCATTTCTTGCACTTTCGATTCCCATTCCTTTCGCTTTTCTCCATCACCTGCGACTGAAAATTGAAGTTGATCGAAATAGGATTTCGTCTTAAGTAAATTCAAAGCACTAAATATTGTTGGCAAATCCTTAATTGCAGTTAAACGTGAAATCATGCACAAATGAAAATCGTTCTTCTTTTTCTCCTGCGGTTTCTTGAATTTATTTAAATCAATGCCATTGGGAATAATGACTGCCTTTTCTTTTTTATTTGCAAGTTTTAATTTTTGTTCTAATTCTTGTAAATATGAATTTCGCAAACAAATAACCTTGTCGCTCCAATTAAATAATTGCCGACTTAGAAGCCAATCCTTTTTTCGCTTGAGCTCATTTGCTTGATGCTCAACACTGACTAGTTTAACTTTCTTATTTATTTTCCTATAAAGTGCACATGTAAAAATGGAGACATTCGAATGATTCCATATAGTATCAGGATTTTGCTCGCTTAAAAAGCGAAACATGTTTTTATGATTGGAAAAATCGAAAGCGCCGGGTTCCTTTTTTAATATAATAAAAGGGATTTTATACTGCTTACACTTTTCGCGATATTCCTCCACTAAATCTTCTATTCCGTAGAAGATTAATGACCAATCCACTTCTCTTTTTTGATCAGCTTCTATGAGAGAAAATACCACGGCGCCAACGCCGCTCAAACCACTGTATAATATCTGTGTTATTCTCCGTCTCAATAGGTCGGAAAGTTAGGCATAATAAATCAGCAGCAAATACAAAAAGCAAGTGTTAAGAAAAGTTCTACAGCCCCAAAATAAACTTACCGCTGTACTTTTTATCATTAACTACCAAACGATATACCAATGGCATTTTCGAAAGTGTTTGATATCGATTTGAAAAGTACGCTTGATGCTTTCCATTCATCTTGTAGCCATTCTCCAAGGTGGCCAATTTTTGCCCCATTAAGGTGAATATGGTTAAGTTTACCGTTCCTGGTCGATCCAATTCGTAGTCGATCACGATTCCTCCTTGTCCGTCTTGGCGAACTCCGTGTTGCACTGCTTGCTTCATTGGTAAATGACTCAATCCGCTGCTTACGCCCGTGCAATCGAAACCGAGGTCTTCCATTCGATCATAGGTATCACCTAAAATCTCATCTACTCCTGCTGCATCGAGACAAAGCCAAGATTCCAAAATGGAGGCATAAATGGAACGAAAATCTACGGAGTGTTTCAAATTTCCATTCGCATCGACATCGTTCATGTCGGGATCATCTCCAAGGATGCCATTGCCTTCTAGTGCAGGGCCAAACATCATGACAGGAGCAGCGGTTCCATGGTCGGTACCGCCGTCGTTTTCGTTGATGCGGCGACCAAATTCTGAAAGGGTCATCGACAATACCCGCTGATCTTGTTGCGAGGCTGCCAAATCTGTGTAGAATTCAGAAACTCCACTCGACAATGCATTCATGAGCGATGCGTGGTTGTTGGTTTGATTTTCATGGGTATCAAAACCTGAAAGTGTTACCATGTACAATCGCGTTCCTAGCCCTCCTTTTATTAAGCGGGCTACAATTGCCAACTGCCGACTGAGTTCATTGTTTGAATATTCTACCGAATTTTCCACTGAGGTGTACGCCTCCGAAATTTGCGGAGCATAATTGTAAGTTACGTTTAAAATAGAACGCAAGAAGCCTACTTGTTCGCCATAATAACAATCATCTGGTAAATCAACGGTATCGTAAACAAAGCCGGTTTCGGCCACTTCAATGAGACGATCGGGCGTGTTGAAATTTACGGCTAAATCAATTTGATCGGAATTTTGATAAGCCAAACTTCCTCCACTACTAATTTTTATTGCGGCAGGTGTACTGGGCAAATCTTCCAAATAATCCGGGTCTTGATTCAATATGTATCGTCCTAACCAACCCGACTTATCCGCATCGTTTTGAATATTTTGATTCGCCGTCGCAAAAATATCCGTAGAATTAAAATGGGATAAATTGTGGTTATCGTATCCTACCGTATTTATTACCTTCATTTGCCCATCTTGCCACATTGGCAATAAATTCTGCATCGAATTCGGCATTCCGAATTTATCTGTCAATCCGATAATTTGGTTTTGTGGAATAGCGATTGAAGGTCTTTCCTGCTGGTATTTCCCATAATCAAAAACGGGTATAATGGTATTCAATCCATCGTTTCCTCCGTTCAATCGAATGAGCACCAATATTCTATCATCTCCTTCGGCAGCTGCCAGCAGTGGACTTAAAGCGGAAGAAGCCATCGCCGAAAGTGAAAAACCCCCCATTGCTACACCCCCTCCCGTTGCCAATCCAAGCGCGCGCAAAAAACCACGTCGACTCCAATTGTGGTGATCTTCTTCGTGCTTTTGGGCATCCTTTAAACTTGTACCTCTTTGAGATTCCTGGCTATTTTTATTGTTGTGATGATCTTGACACATCTGGATTTAATTTTATTTTTCAATGAATAAATTTGCTAATAAAAGCAAGACTTATCGCAATTGAAATTCAGGAATATTGGCAATATGATTTATTAATAAAAACAACTGATAAGGTGCATATTCCCAGGACAAGTTCCATTCGCCATTTTCGAAATAATTCTCTGGAACTTCACTTTTAAATGCTGCCAGTGCATCGGCATAATCGGCGGGCTTTTGCAATCCATTTGGGAGCAAGAAATCGACAATGGTATTGGTCACCAAGGCAGGATCGCCTTCAAAGGGACTTAACAAATTAATGGCCCAAGTTCGAAGGTGTTCAATAGACTCTCCTTGAAAGGCAAAATAATAACCCATGGCATCATTTATTCCCTTCCATCTAAAATTTAAGGAGCCTGTGCTGATCCAGTTTCTATTGCCCGGCCAACCCGCAACATTCGTAGGATTAAATATGGCTTGATCGTATTCTCCTGCCGAAAACCCAAGTGCGAGAATGATGTCATCTTCATCTGGATAATCCAGTTCATTCAAGAAGGTCAAAAAATACTCAATGTGTCCCGGAATCACCGTTCCTACATTGGCATCGTCGAAAAAATGTTCACTCAAGAAAATTGCTTGCATTACGGGTGCAATCTGCCAATCGGCGTCGCGCATGATTTGCGCCAAGTCGGCGATCACGTTTTCATCTTCTTTGGGATTAACAAAGTGACGATATAATTTGCCACAGATGAATTCAGAGATTTCTGTAGCTCTCTGTTCAAACAGGATATCGATTACATCATCGTAGTCCCAGTTTCCTGTTTGTCCAAAGATTGTTTTCTCACCTGCGTCCCAAAAGGCAGGAACAAATTCGACTTCTCCGCAAAGATTTTGTATGTCTAGGCCACTCCAACCTGTCACAGCTCTTGCCGTTTCCACAATATCATTTTGGGTATAGCCATTATCAAGTCCTAGGGTAAACAGCTCATATAACTCACGAGCGAAATTTTCGTTGGGATCGAACTGGGTATTTTGTACACCGTTGAGGAAAATCAACATGGCCGGGGTAATTCCCATTTCTCTGGTAAAGACCTTAAAATTTCCCAGTGCATGTTCTTGCAGTAATTTATGGTATTGGTACATCCATGAGGGGCAGCCATAATCATCCAGTCTGGTTACAAAATGATTGTGCCAAAACCAAGACATTCGATCCCGCAAACCATTGTTCTTTATGTCTTTGAGCCATTGAGTAGCCCAAGCGAGTACTTGTTCTACAATTTGCTGGTTGCGCTCTGCCTCAATGGGACTGTAATCGGCTATTTGCCAATATGCCCATTCAGGTTCTGGTGCCAAGGGCAAACTAGTGGCTTGCGACAGTAAGTTGTTCACTACTGCTTCTGGGCTTTCTTGAATGGCAGCATCGATGTTTTGCGGCGAAGCACCCATTCCAATTCGTCGGAGCAAATGCATAGCCCTTCTTCGATCCCAAGGTTTCTGAGAAGTAGGGGAATAAACTAAGAGTTCGCCAGTAGCGCAGTTGAGTGGAAGCATAACAAATTGTATTGAGCTAGCTTAAAAATAAAAAAAGGCAGAGGAATATTGCTCGAAATGCATCTTTTGCAGTTCAATAGAGCATTCACTCAAGGGAAAAGAATGGTGTGACGTTCTTAGTTCTAAAGACTAGGGTAAGGCGAAAAAGTAAAAAATGGGTGCTCCTCTTTTTATTGAACAGGGCACTTTTTGCAATGCTTTTTACCTTTTTTCTTGTATTTCTTGCAGCATTTCTTCTTCATTCCGCAGAGTAGCGGGCAAGCGGGTTGTTGTAAAATGGAGTACTTAGAAAAGGCAGCTGGATCGACAACTACCTGATTATCTACTATTTGAATAGGAAAAAGGCTTGGAATATTCTTCAAAAGACTTGTTATTCTTATTTAGACTAATTCTAAATTAGAACATTTTCGGGTATTTTGTTTGTACCAAAGGGTATAAATGAGCGCGCTTGTGCCTTGGATGGATTTATGAAGCTGTGAGTTCTTCCTGCTTATGAATAGAGAAATTGATTTGAGCTTTCAAAACAGACATCAGCTTTAATACTGTACCAATAGTTACATTAGACATTCCATTCTCTAGTTTAGAGATTTGTGATCTCTGTACTCCTAACAAATTACCCAGTTGTTCTTGCGTTAAATTTCTTTCTTTCCTCAGACTTTTTATCTCCTCTGCTAAGAATTCGATTTGCAATTCTCTTTCATAAGAATCACGAGCTTGAGTTCCCACTTTACCAAGATGTCTCTCTTTTAGTTCTTCTAATCTCATTGATCTTATTGCTTTTTTTCAAAATATTGAATTCTTAAGGTTTTAGCTCTTCTGATTTGCTGTAC
>CALFBW010000023.1 GCA_937951415.1 uncultured Chitinophagales bacterium
TCTGTATTTTTCAAAGTTTGGAATTCTCCTTCATTGGCAAACATGGCATACAAGGCGGCTAATTCTTCTAATCGCACTCCACAACCTCCTAAGGCTAGGGACAGACCTAATTTATTTCTATCCTTACTGATTTGCTGAAAATTACAAGCAGACAAAAGATCGACTAAGGTTTCCGTTTCTAATTTATTCAGTGTGCTTACTGCTGGAATATTTAGGGACAAAGCAAGTGCTTCTTCGACACTGACTCTTCCGTTGCATTTACGATCGAAATTCTCTGGGGTATATCCAGCAAAATTAATCGGAACGTCATTGATGACCGTCTTAGGACATTGAATGCCCTTGTCAAAAGCCGCGGCGTAAATCAAGGGTTTGAGTGTACTTCCAGGAGAGCGAATCGCTTGAACACCATCTACCTGTCCCCCATCTTCTTGGTTGTAAAAATCGGCAGATCCTACATACACCAGTATTTCTTTGGATTCATTATCAACAACTATAGCGGAGGCATTTCGAATTCTATTCGCATACAATCGATCAATATGCGCCTTAAGAATCTCCTCTGTTTTTATTTGCTTATTTAAATCAATAAATGTTTTAATAATATCCTTTTCTGGGTAATTCTGTTGCATTCTATAGCAGTAGTGGGGGGCGAATTGCGGCCTCTTTTTTCGATACGCAATAAAGTCTTCATCCAGCGCATCACTAATTTTGTGTTCTGAGAACACGCCTTCTCTCTGGTAACGTTTGAGCCATTTATCACGTTCCGCTTGAATGCGCTCATTATTTTTCCCGGGCACCAATGAGGTAGGTCGATTTGGAATGATAGATAGCGCCGTTAATTCAGCTATGCTCAATTGATCCGGCGACTTTCCTAAATAAAAAACACTGGCTGATTTCACCCCTTCAATGTTGCCCCCATAAGGAACTAGGTTAAGATACAATTGCAGGATTTCTTTCTTGGAATACAAGACTTCTAGCTGCATCGCTCGAAACATCTCTTTTATTTTATTGCCGTAGGTTCTAGGCTTCCTATTAAGCATTCGTGCCACCTGCATGCTTATAGTACTCGCACCTGAAGTTCGTTTTCCCGTGGTAATATTGTAGGCAGCTGCCCTTGCAACTGCAATCGGATTTACACCAAAGTGGTAGTAGAAATAGCGGTCTTCTTTGTGTGTGATGGCTTTCTGCATTTCCTCCGAAATTTCACTTAGCTCAGTTTTCAATCGCCACTTTTCATCTGACGTAAGAAAGCTGTGCAGAATGGTACCATCCCTTGCTGTTACAACTTTGGAAAACTCAATATCTACCTTTAAGGGGAATAGCAAAAAGAGCAAGAAGAACAACAGAATGCTTCCAGTAATAAAAAGGATAAATCCTTTTAGTATTCCTTCTATTTTTAAGCCAATCGACACTGTCTACTCAAACGCTGTGAAGACGCTTTCTGGTGTACTAGAATCGCCCTCTTTAGTTTTTATTTTTTTGGTGGCCACGGAATAAAGGAACTGGTTTTTTCTTGATAAGCTCGATAGATGGGATTGTCGGAATATTTTCTTTCCAGCATGGCAACACCAGATACTTTTAGCAACAAAAATGTCATTAATGTGGGACTCACCATGTTCCAGTAAGCCCAAGCATTAGGGATCGCAATTAAAAAGATGCCCCACCACAAAAGTGCTTCTCCGAAGTAGTTCGGATGACGGGTGTATTTCCAGAGACCTGTATTCAGAATCTTTCCTTTATTGCTTGGATCTAATTTGAATTTTCGCAATTGCCGGTCCCCAATACTTTCGAAAGCGAAACCAATCAGGAAAACAACAATCCCCAGTCTATTGAGTAGGCTGAGGTCTTGCAGATCGTCCAATATGCCGAACTGTAAAACTGAAGATATAATAAACATCAAAACACCTTGAAGTAAAAAGACTTGAAAAAAGGCACGCCACCATGCATTCTCTCCCCAGTCTTTTCTCCAATTGGCATAACGATAATCTTCGGCTTGCCCCCAATTTCGCTGGTATAGGTAAGTGGAAAGTCGCAAGCCCCAAAGTACCACAGCAATTAATAACACCCACGCCTTAGCGCCCATCGTTGATTGGACGAATGAAACACCAGCGATAAGAATGAATCCCATTCCCCAAGCAATGTCCATTATGCTGTTGTCTTTCTTTATTTGGGCTAAAAGATAGACGGAGAAGATGAAAGCAATGAGAGAGATTAGAACAGCCATACAAGGTAAACAGAGAACCCTAGCTATTGTTTTGCTTTGCCCGTTGACTGGCTATTGTTCTAACTTTCGGTCTCTACGTTTCATTTCCTTTATCTTCGCCCTCCCATGAATATAGATGCGAAAGACGAACTGAGAAAGGTGTTGGATCTCTTAGAGGAAGAGAAGCAGGAAGATTTGTCGATGTACAATCAACAGATCCTTCGAACGGATTTATCCAAGCGAGTAAAGTCTGGTACGAGTTTGTACCCTGTTCAAGTAAAAGATACGGGCTTTGGCTTGGGCGCTCAGCCTTTTATTGTAGTCCAATGTAAAGAAGACCAAGCTTCGAGCAACAACTTTTCTTCCGGAAAATCGGTGAGTGTTTTCAGCGAGAAAGAAGGCAGCGGTGAAACCTCCGCAAAGGGAATTGTGAATTATATGAGTAATGGGGAAATGAAAATTCTCCTGTACGAAGATGAGTTGCCCGATTGGATCGACTTAGGGAGAATTGGCGTAAATCTTTTATTCGATGATCGGCCTTATCGCGAAATGAAACGAGCTTTGGGAAAGGCGCAAAAAGCAGAACGAGATCGTTTGTGGGAATTGCGTGAAATCTTATATGGAAATCGAAAAGCGAGTTTTGACGAACGACTGCCCCGCAATGATGCAGATGAATTGAATGAATCCCAAAACGAAGCGGTGTATAAAATTCGTTCGGCGAATGATGTAGCAATTGTGCATGGACCTCCGGGAACTGGAAAGACCACTACCCTTGTGGAAGCTATGTATCAATTAGCCCAAGACGGAAAGAAAATCCTGGCTTGCGCGCCAAGCAATGCTGCTGCTGATTTATTAACTCGGAAACTGGAAGAAAAACGCATGAAGCCCTGTCGAGTGGGTAATATTAGTAGAGTTGATCCTGAACTTTTAGCCCTTACTTTGGAAGTGCAATTGTACAATGCGCCAGAAGCAAAGGAGATAAAAAAGATGAAACGCCAAGCGAAAGATTTTCGGAAAATGGCGGGCAAATACAAGCGAAATTTTGGACCAGCGGAGAGAGAGCAACGCCGACAATTATATTCGGAAGCAAGAGACCTATTTAATCAAGTAAAATTAATTGAAGCCTATTTAATTGATAAAATTGTGAGTTCTGCAGACGTAGTCGTTTGCACCTTGGTGGGAGCTGCGCACAAGTACGTAAACTCGAATCGATTTGATGTTTTATTTATTGATGAGGCCGCTCAAGCATTAGAAGGTTCCAATTGGATACCCATCGGCCTAGCGGAAAAAGTAGTTTTGGCGGGTGATCCTTTTCAATTGCCTCCAACGGTCAAGTCCGTTTCAGCTGGGAAAAAGGGTTTGTCAACTACCTTGATTGAGAAATGCTTGAAGACGCAAAAGGAAGTCTTTTTACTAAATACCCAATATCGAATGCATGAGGATATTATGGGATTCTCAAATCAATATTTTTACAAGGGAAAATTAAAAGCACACGAAACAGTTGCCCAACACCATTTGGATTTGGATGCAGTGAGCAACATGCCTTTGGAGTTTATTGACACAGCTGGTTGCGGATTCGAGGAAAAACGTAATCCAGCCTCCTTAAGCTTTTTCAATCCTGAAGAATATGGGGTTTTATGGAAGCATCTGGAGCAATTGCTGATTTGTATTCCTCAGCAAGATTCTCCTAGCATCGGAATTATTTCTCCTTATAAAGAACAAGTTCGATACATTCGAAAACAAGTGGAAAACTACTTCCAGGATTATCCGCATGTTCGAATGGAAGTAAATACGATTGATTCCTTCCAAGGGCAAGAACGCGATATCATTTATTTATCACTTGTACGTTCGAACGAAAAAAGTACCATCGGTTTCTTATCCGATTATAGGCGCATGAATGTTGCCATGACGCGCGCTAGAAAAAAACTGGTAATCATTGGCGACTCGGCGACTATCGGTAGCCATGGATTTTACAATAAATTCATTGACTACGCGCAGGAGCGTTATGCTTATCGTTCAGCTTGGGAGTTTGCTTAGATTTCTAGAGTCTTTACTTCACAAATCGACGAACCTGATAATCACCTTCATCCTTTAAAGTCATAAAGTATGAACCTGCTGGCAAGTCTTGTACATTTATTTTGAGCGGGAATGCATCTGCGAGATTCTCGGACAAAAGAACATTACCTTGAATATCAATAATTGTAACCGTTAGAAAATTGCCACTTTTTTCTTTGTCTAAAGGTTCAATAAAAATCCAATCTTCACAAGGAATCGGATAAATATTGTATTCAGCTATTTTTGAGTTTCTAGAAATCGAGATGACTTTGGAGATCACCTTTGTATTACCTGCGGTATTAAGTTCTAGCAATCGATAATACAAGATTAAGTCTGGAATTTGATTGTCAATGTAATTATAGGAAGTCATTGCATTGGAATTTATGTTACAATCTCGCTTGGCAATATCATAGAAGTCTCTGCCATTTTCTGAACGTTGTAGAATGATCTTGTCACAATCTATTTGCGATGCAGTTGTCCAAGAAATATGGTTGTCCTTTTCAAATGCATGCCCGCTAAAGTCTAATAGTGTCAAATCAGTGGTAACACAATCAATTCCGCTGGCTTCTATTCGTTTTTCACAAGTTTCGTCTCCGACTAAAGCTATCGTGAAATCGAATCCATCTCCTTGGGCAATTCCCGCGTATAGGAAATTGCTTTCGTTTGTTTCTATGATAAGCTCTCCAGTAGTATTATTTATTATTTGAAAAAGATCATTAGGTTCAGGAGCGTTTGATGCAAAAGTGAGCAGAACATCATAAGTAGATATTTGACAGAAAATGTCAGCAGTTGCGATAAGTTCTTCACAATCACCTGATGAGCATTGTCGAAGCATATGTACTTCATTCCAATGGTGATGAAAGCAACTATTCGATGGGCCAATACTTTCGCAAAGTAAGTCCATATTACAATCGTAGAATCGATCCATAGCGCCATTATCATTATCAACATCGACATGGATCACTGAAGACTGTCCATCTGATCTTAGTATAACTTTGGCGCCAGGTGGTAGCTCTGAGCATTCTGGGATTTTATTTATTGGGATATCCGAAACATTACACTGGCTAATCTCTCCACAGGTTCCAGCTGTGTAGGATTTAACGCCACCCATTTTCTCGGCTTCACACGGATTAGAATAAGTGTACCCATTGCAACCACAAACGGGTTGATATTCCAATCCGCATAGATTATCCCAGTCTAATAGACTCCAATCAAAACAAGAATCTTGCACAGCGTCCTGATTTAAGATTGGGCTTCCTAGTGTATACTTCCTAGCCATGCTCCATGTTGAACTCAAAACGGTGTATGTCTCACTTCTTTCTGGTAAAGCTTGTCGATATCCTTTCTGATACAGCGTGTCAAACTTGGTATAAGCATAATCGGAAGGTAGAATCATAGTTAGTCCGTTCTTACGATATACCACTATTTGCATTTGGATATTATTACTGTAATC
>CALFBW010000024.1 GCA_937951415.1 uncultured Chitinophagales bacterium
TTACCGAAAACTCTGCCGCCGCAGGATTCATGCGTTCCAACTTTTTAACTTCTTTTTGAAAAGTTTTTTTCGCACTTTCTGGCCAGTCTTTTTTTGCAGCTTTTTCTCGGAAAATAGAAATCTCGTCATTGGGACCGTCACTTCCCAATTCATCTTGAATGGTTTTTAATTGTTGATTCAGGAAATAGTCTCGTTGTTGTTTTTCTATGTCAACTTTTACCTTGTTGTGAATCTGATTTTTTATTTCAAGTAACTGCTTCTCACGACTCAGGAGTTGTAAGACCTTATCAGACTTCTTGGAAAATTTATTCATTTCCAACAAGGTCTGTTTTTCGATAACTTCTAATTCCATGTTGGAAGAAATGAAATCGATCAGGAAGGCTGGGCGATCCATATTTTTCAATAAAACGCTCGCTTCTTTAGGAATGTGAGGAGAGATTTCAATGATGTCTTGAGCTAAATCTCTAATAGCTCCCATGATGGCCTTGTTTTTGTCTGTACCCTTAATCTTAACGGCCGGAATAATCTCGTACTCGGCGTTAAAGACAGGATCAGTACTCACGAATTTACGTACCTGGAAACGGGTTTGACCTTGCAGAATTACTGTGCTGTTGCCATCTGGTAGTCGGATAACCTTGATGATTTTCGCAAGCGTTCCTACATTGTAAAGATCATCGATATGCGGATGTTCCACATCGCGATCTCTTTGGGTAATAACTCCAATGTATTTTGATTGTCCCTCCGCTTCATGAACAGCTCGCAGTGATTTTTCTCGACCGACTGTGATTGGGATAACAATTCCTGGAAATAGGACTGAGTTACGAAGAGGTACTATCGGCAATACGGGAGGCACGTCTTCATAGTTGTCATCCGCATAATCCAAAGAAACTATCGGTAGTATATCGATCTCTTGATCAAATAAATGATGATCAGAGAATAATTTATCAAACATAACTTGACTTTTCGCTTGGTCATTATGGCAGAATATTATGCCGATCCCTCGCTAAACTTAAAGTGCCAAGTTCTGTGCCACTGAATCTCAATTATTGTGGCAATTGAGATGAAGGAATGGATAGTTTTCCACTTTCCACTATTTGAGTGATTAAGTATCTGATATTCAATTGAGTGTGACTTGAGGTTCTCGTAAAATCAATTCATGATCAAAAAGAAATGGAAAAGCTAAGTGTATGTCAAGTAGGCAGTTACCTGTCAATTTTGCAGCTACCTCAAGAGGAGGTTAATTCCAGCATTTACACCGAAGGTGCTATGGTAATTGCTTTCCACTGTACTGCGAAGCATTTGCATCGGTCCAGCTAAATCGCGATTTAGACTATAGCGAATGCCCATTGTTAGGTAAATGTTTGGAGAAAGAAACAAATCAAACTCAGTTCCAATTAAGAAACCAATGTATTCTTTATTCAAGAAATTGGCAGTTTCCAATGAACGACTGTTTACTTTAAAATCGCCTGATTGAACTCTGCTGTATTGCAGCCCTATTTGGTTGTTCCAACGAATAGGTTTTCCCGTTAAACTGTTGGGAAGGTTTCTGTGAATTTTGAGATAAACAGGAATTTGAACCACGTTCAAGTCAATGGCGTTATTCTGGCTGAGGTTGATGTTTCTTTTCACGCCGTATTTTTGACCAAAAGTAGCCGTGAAGGCGTACTCAGCACCAATTCCGATGTACTTGTTGAAATCATAAGCAATGCGCAATCCCGTTGCCGCACCTGAAGTTCTAATCTTATTAACACTGTGCTTGTTTAAATTGTTAGATGCATTCAATACAGCGCTGTAGTAGATTTGATGGAGGAATCCCAGAGAGAAACCTGAATTAGATTTCCAGGCCACTTGTTCGAAAACAGTAGGGGCTAATACATCTTTTTGTGGAATAACAAGACTCAAATCGGCCTCGTAATCAAAAGCTTCTTTGACAGCAATCGGAGAAATCGCCTTTGCAAAATTATTAGTTGCTGCATCGAATTTACGGCTATTCGATTTGGGAACTACAGACGGCTCGATGATCGATTTAGATTTTTCTACCTGATTCCTGCTCAGTTTGTCGCCTTTGCCATCGGTTCCCTTATCCATAGAAATGGACTTCTCCAATTTAGCTACGCTTAAATCAATAGGCTCTACATTTCGAGAAGGATCATTAGAGGCTTGATAACTTGGTAAAGTAGAAGGCGGCTTAAGTTGATCTAGTACATTTTGTGTAAAAGAAGAAGCGTGTGCGTATTCAAGCGATCTGCTAGGAATATAAGTGATTACTGCGCCAGGAGCTCCGATTGGAATAGAGTTGAATGTATTTTCATCAATGGGAGCGGCAATAAAGGGATCTTCACCCAGTTGAGAGCTTAGTGAAGTAATGAAAAGGGCACATAAGACGAAGATGCTCCAATAGCTTCTGCTTTGAAAAAAGGACTTTTGAGGCGGAATTTCAGACTCAATGGTATCCCAAAGATGCTCTGGTACACCAAACTCCAAATTTTGAAGTTTGTCCTGTACAGAACGATCGAATTTGGCTTCTCTTCTTTCTTTATGATCCATATGCTTCACCTCCACCAGCGAGGCGATCTTCTTGTTCCTTAATGTTTGCTATCATTTTTTGAAGCATATAGCGTGCCCTAGCTAACTGAGATTTCGATGTGCCTTCACTTATACCCAATCGCTTGGCTATCTCTTTGTGTGGATAGCCCTCAATTACGTACAAATTGAAGATAGTTCGATAACCGTCAGCCAAATCATTGACCAAAAGCATCAACTCTTGTGCCGATATACGATCAATGGTATCATCAATGATCATATCAAACTTAGAGTTGTCAACCTCTAGAATGGGATAAAGAGGCACTGACTTTCTGTAGTGCTCAATTGCCGTGTTTACAAAAATCCGTTTCATCCACCCTTCAAAAGAGCCATCTCCTCTGAACTTGTGTATGTTTTTGTAGATTTTAATAAATCCTTCCTGCAGTATATCCTCTGCTGCATGATAACCCTTTCCATATCTCAAACAAATGCTGAACATCTTCGGCGAAAAATGATCGAACAACATTTTGTGATACTTCCGGTCGCCCTTTAAGCAACCCCGAAGGATCTCATGTTCTAACTTTTTTTTAGCTGGATCTTTCATATAAAAGTCTTCGCACACTCGGTGCTATTAGTGATAGAGTAAGATAATTGATTTTTAGTTGCAGAGAGCCGCAATGAATAAAAGAAGTGCTCTGCAATTGTGTTAAATAACGACTCCAGAAGCCGGACATTTCAAAAGTAGCACGAGAAGTAGCAATTTTGTCATCAAACTGTCGATCGAGATATCCCTAAGATGCTAGTCCAGAGCTCAAAAAGGCCTGTAATTTGAATACAGCTCTTGCTCGATGACTGATCTGGTTTTTTAGTTCAGATGGCAACTGAGCAAAGGTCTTTTCGTGACCATCAGGAATGAATATCGGATCATATCCAAAGCCACCTACACCGCAAGGAAAAGCATGAATTCGACCTCTAATTATGCCTTCAAAACACATTCGTCTTCCTTTGCCGTCTATGTATGCTACCACCGTTCGAAATTGAGCATTTCTGTCTTCAACCTCCTGTAAGTTTTTTAATAAAAGGGACATATTACTGTGACTATCAGCAGAAAGTCCCGCATATCGGGCCGTGAAGACCCCAGGCGCTCCTGCCAATGCGTCTACCTCTAGTCCAGTATCTTCTGCAAAAGTTGGTTTTTGGGCTATTTTGTAGACTTCCTGTGCCTTATGTAATGCATTGCCGCTTAAAGTAGGGTAGGGTTCCTCGATCTTCGCAGTGAAGCCAATGTCTTGTAGGGACAATATTTTATGTCCAGTAAGAATTTTTCCTACCTCTTTGGCTTTGTTAGCGTTACCAGTCGCAAAGACGATTTCCATCTTATAAACATACGAGTTTTCAATCGTTGCTTCTCACTCAAATAAATGCTCCAAGAGCATAATTCTTGTATCTTTACCCGGCTCTCAGTGCAATTGAAATCTATTTTTTTGTTGCAGAAATGAGCCGTAATGTCGGTATAGTCCGCGGTAACTCGAATTCTCTTAAGTTTGACTTGGCTACAACGAATAAAGGATGGTATTCTCACAAAAACCATCGAAAAAAAAGAAACCCCCGATGGCTTATGGGCGAAGTGTCCAAGCTGTAAGAAAGCAGTGCAAACGAAAATTGTAGTAGAGAGTAATTACGTTTGCTCCTGTGGATATCACTATCGAATAGGCTCAGATCTCTACTTCGATTTACTATTTGACAATGGTCAATTCGAAGAACATTTCTCTCATTTGAAAGCAAGAGATGTATTGTCTTTCACCGATTTGAAAGCATATCATGCTCGTTTAGATGCTACTAGAAAAAAGACGGGACTCGATGATGCCATGAAAGTGGCTTCTGGAAAAACCGACGGTCGACCGATAGTGGTGGCTTGCATGGATTTTAAGTTCATTGGTGGTTCAATGGGATCGGTAGTGGGCGAAAAAATTGCCAAAGCTGTTGATCTATGCTTAGAGAGAAAATGTGCCTTGCTTATAATTTCCCGCTCGGGAGGAGCAAGAATGATGGAAGCTGCCTTCTCTTTGATGCAAATGGCAAAAACTGCTGCTAAATTAGGCCAGCTTGACCGAGCAGGCTTACCTTATATTTCCTTAATGACTGATCCAACCACAGGGGGAGTTTCAGCTTCCTACGCAATGCTAGGAGACTTCAATTTAGCAGAACCTAACGCTTTAATAGGCTTTGCAGGGCCCCGCGTGATTCGAGAAACCATAAAGCGAGACTTGCCGGAAGGCTTCCAAAGGTCAGAATTTTTGATCGAAAAAGGTTTCCTAGATAAGATTATCGATAGAAGAGAATTGAAAGAATCCTTGGCGCTTTTCTTGGAATTTATGTACCCCAATGCCAGTAAAGCAACTACTTGATTAGCCACTTATTTTGCTGAAATAGGACTGCTGAAAGTATTGTTTATAGACGAGCAACAAATTAGAAGCAATTTGCCTATCTTTGTGCCGATTTTACAAGAATAAATATAACAATGAGCCTAAGTCAAGAAAAAAAGGCTGAGATCTTTGCAGAGTACGGCGGAAACGCTTCAAACACAGGATCTACAGAAGCACAAGTGGCACTGTTCACAGAGAGAATTAACCTCATCGCTGAGCATTTAAAGATTAACAAGAAAGACAATTCTTCGCGTTTGTCTTTGGTTAAGATGGTAGGAAAGCGCAAAAGATTGTTGCGTTACTTAGCTAGCAAAGACATCAGCGGATACAGAGAGTTGATCAAGAAATTGAACTTGCGTAAGTAAGCGATCGAAGCCTTCGCTTGATAAATCGTCTAGCGAAATAAAAACAAACTATGTCATTTTTAAAGTCAGTCACCAAGACGATCGAGCTTGGTGATGGCCGCTCCATTACCCTAGAAACGGGTAAACTCGCGCGCCAAGCAGATGGAGCTGTGCTAGTCAAAATGGGTAATGCCGTTTTGCTTTGCACAGTGGTATCAAGTACAGGAATAAGAGAGGGAATAGATTTTTTCCCTTTAATGGTAGATTATCAGGAGAAATTTGCTTCAGCAGGAAGAATTCCAGGCGGATTCTTTAAGAGAGAAGCCCGATTGACGACAGCCGAAATTTTGGTTTGTCGATTGGGAGATCGCGCTTTGCGGCCGCTTTTCCC
>CALFBW010000025.1 GCA_937951415.1 uncultured Chitinophagales bacterium
GGTAATAATTGGAGAATCATTCGGTACTCGGATGTTTTGTTGATGATGGCAGAAGCAAAGAATCAACAAGGAATGACTGGTGAAGCAGAAATGTACCTGAATGAGGTTCGAGAAAGAGCACTTGTGGAGCCAAAGACTGGGCTTTCCCAAGACGAAATGACACAAGCTATTATTGACGAAAGAGTGCTAGAGCTAACGGGAGAAGGCCACAGATACTTTGACTTAGTCCGTTGGGGTTTAGCTAATAAATACTTGGGACCAGATTCAGCTCATGGAGATCATCCAAAGTCCCTCAGTGGAGGTAGCTTTACGCCAAATCGTGATGAACTTATTTGGATACCAACTTCGGAAATTGCGGCAAACTCTAATCTGTCTCAAAATCCAGGATATTAAATAATTGGCAGTACTACACAAATTTGTAGTTTTGTAATTGTTCCCCGAGAATGGTCGTTCCGTTTAGGGACGACCATTTTCGTTAAATAATAAGATTATCGAAAAGACGATTTTCACAATAGCAATCCTTTTTTGGTTTAGTTGTAATAATGAGAGATTACAATCGGTTGACGCTTATTGCTTTGATGAAAACTCGTCTTTTCTATTGGATTTCAATAATCAAATTGAAACAGACTCCTTAAGCATTCTCTCCTTTCATTATCTCTATAATGGTGGGGGAGTAGGTATAGCAGATTTCAATAATGACGGCTATAAGGATATTTTTTTAGGGGGAAACCTAGTGAGCTCAAAACTTTTTAGTGGAGCGCCTAATCTTGATTTTAAGGATGTTACACGGGAAGCTGGTTTGGAAACAACAGATTGGATCAATGGCATTTCAATCGTTGACATAAACAACGACGGAAAAAGTGATATCTATCTTTCTGTTGGCGGTGCTAGCTGCGGCGAAGAAAGCTGTGAGAATTTATTATTTATTAATAAAGGTGAGAAGGGAACATTCGTTTTTGAAGAATCGGCACAGACTTTCGGATTGAATATCGAAGGATACAGTCAGCAAGCCTTGTTTTTTGATGCTGATCTGGATGGTGACTTAGATATGTATCAATTGCAAAACTTCGTCGATAAAAAATCGAAGAATTATCCACAAGCACAGCGTTATTTTTCAAAGGAGAGCTACGATCGCTTTTTTATTAATATGGAACAGGAAACGGGTACTTTAAAGTTTGAAGATCGTTCTGACTCATGGAATGTTCGGGCTCCCGGTTTCGGATTAGGTATAGCGTTAAGCGACTTCAATAAGGATGGTTATCCAGATTTATACATTGCCAATGACTTTATCACAGACGATATCATTTACATAAACGAAAAAGGCAAAGGTTTTACTAATAAATCAAACACACTACTGAAACACACCACTTACAATAGCATGGGTGTTGATGTTGCCGATATTAACAATGATCAATTCGAAGATGTACTTGTGGTCGATATGTTGCCTTCAGATAACGAAAGGCAAAAAACCATGTTGGGCGCCATGAATTATGACAAATTTCTTTTGTCACAAAATGAAAATTACAACGCACAGTACATTCGCAATACCGTACAAGTAAGTAATGGAATAAATGAGAATAAAGAAGCCAACCCTTTTACCGATCTTGGTACTTATTACAATCTACATCAAACTGATTGGAGTTGGTCGCCCTTGATTGCAGATTTCGATAATGACACAGATGCCGACGTTTTTATTAGCAATGGCTACGGGAAAAATATTACAGACTTAGATTTTATTAATTATACTGCGAGCTTACCAGGTTTTGGTGGAAAGGAAAAAGCCATTCGTGAAATGCAGAAAAAAATAGATGAAATGCCGGCAGTGGAATTGTCAAATCATTTATTTGTCCGAGAGGAAGGTGGTGACTTTAGTAATTATACAAATTTTGAAAAGAGCATTACCAATGGTGTGGCTTACGGTGATTTAGACAATGATGGAGACTTAGATTTAGTATTAAACAACATTAATCAAAAGGCGAAAGTATTGCTCAATAACAGCAAGAACAATTACTTGAAAGTTCACCTTGAGGGTGCCTCCAGCAACAGGGATGCCATTGGAGCTGAAATAAGGCTGGAATTGAGTTCAGGTAAATCTATTGTTCGGACGCACTCGCCAGTTCGTTCTTATTTATCTTGTATGGATAATACAATGGTATTTGGCTTAGGGCAAGATAGTTTAGTACAGCTACAAGTCAAGTGGCCTGATGGAAGCTATGCTCGATTGGACGATTTAAAAGCTAATACTGAAATAACTGTGGTCCATGGTGAAAATTATTTCACATTTATTCCCAGGGAGAAAGAACAACTATTTACACAAGAGAAAGTAGCAGAAAATCAAACGGAATCCGATTTACGGGCACATGATTTTTCGCTGCAGCCCTTATTATTAAAGGCATGTTTAGAGGAAAATGTTGTGTTGAAGGCTTCTAAACTTAGCAGCGACATTTACGTAGGTAATCTGAATAATGAGATAGCAATTTACCGTGGCGGTAAAGAGGAATCAACTTTGGGATTAATGCAATTGGAAGGTTTAGTAGTCACGGATTTTTTAGTACATCTCAACAATAGCAAAGAACAATTAGTAGTAGCTGCCTATGAAAAAAAAGGGGATGCAGCGTTTCTAATTTTGTTGGAAAGGATTGCTGATCGACTGCAATTGATTTCAAAGGTTTTGCTACCCAAGGGTTCTTATCAGATGGATTTTTTAGAAAGTAATCAAACTGAGAGCACCCTTGTTCTCGTTCAATATCCGACAGCAAGGTTTTATCCAAAGTCGAACGGTTCTTCCGTTCATTTTTATACTTTAAAGGAGAAGGAATTTATTCCTAAGCTCATGGAATTTGAACAAGATGCACATCGTCTAACCGACATCAATTGTTTGTCTTTAGAAGCTACAGACGAGCAAAAGCATTTGGTAATTACAGGGGAGTGGATGCAGCCCATCATTGGGACTTTTGAGGAAGAGCGATTTGTCCCCTGCGACCTTTCAAGTATGGAAGCATTATCCGGTATGTGGCAAACGGTAAAAGCTTGTGACCTAGACAATGATGGTGATTTAGATTTACTGTTGGGAAATTGGGGTACTAATACTCGACATACTGCTTCGGTACAAAAACCACTCAGGATGGTTAGCACAGACCTTGATGGGAATGGCAGTCTAGACCCTCTAGTTTCGCATTTTAATATACATGATGACAAAGACTTTAGTTATCATTCTAGAGATGATATTGCCAAACAGCTTCCGGGAATAAAGGCGACTTATACCGATTATCATTCCTTTGCTACAGCTAGTTTTGATGATTTGGTTTCTACATTTCAATCGGAAGCAAACATGGTCACGATTAACAATTTGGAGTCAGTTATTTTGGAGAACAAAGGGAACTGCGCTTTCCAAATGCGAAAGTTACCCGAAGAATGCCAATATTCTGTTATCAATGCTTTTGAGTTTTATGATTTTGATGGCGATGGGTGGAAAGATTTAGTCGCACTCACGAATTGTCAAGAAGTGGAAACACATAACGGAAAAGTAGATGGACTTAATGGATTGGTTCTTTTAAATAAGGGGGAGTTCGAATTTGAAGCATTGTCTCCGAAAGCGTCGGGAATAAATATTGGTGAAGTGGGTCAGGACTTGATTCTTCGAGACGAGCTTTTCTTGATTTCCAGCAATGAAGGGCTTTACAAGTTTAGTCTGAAACAATGAGTGAGAACCAGACCATACAACAAATGGTGATAGCCTTCAAGTTAGGGATAAAGGAAGACGTGTTTTGCTTGATCCAAGTAGCTTTTTGCGGAAGGAGAGATGAATCTCAATTTCAATGTGAAGCTGGTCTCCAGAGTGGTGAAGATTTAGAAGACGAAGGAACAATACTTCATTTATCCACGAAAAGGGAGGAAAGTTTTTTAAGCCTCAAGTCCACTGAAATATCGCTATTTTTGGCTTTTTGTCGATGTCTCATAAAGCAAGCAAAGATTAAAAAGAAAAATGAAGGCTTGGAATTACAGACGCGGTGATTTCATTCCCCAAAGATCGATAGTTAAAAGCGAGAAAAAGAGTCATGCAAGTAATAAATAGAAATAGTCAGATTTCATACACCCCAGTTCTTCGGGGTTTGCATGCTCATGAAGCTACACTAAATTTATTAGAAAACTCCGAGGATCGATCGGTTTTTTTGCTATTTGTACCAGCTGCATTTACACACCAAAGTTTGCAGTTTAGCTTTAAATTCAAAGCAATAAATGTAAAAGGCTCTTGGTCTTCTAATGCTATTTTGGATAAGAGATTCCGAACGGATTGGGAAATGCCACAAGTGGAAGCTTCTATTTCAGTGAATGCACCAATAATCAGTCTATTTGGACATCAGGATGAAAATCTTTTAACTGTAGGATGTAGTGATGCAGTACATCTCTTGAAGATGGAATTGGCGCTGCGAGAAGAGGATAATCACTTTTACTGCAATTTGAAGTTTTTCGAAAGCAAAATTGCTGAAGGGGATTACAGCACCAAGATTGTAATTGATAAGACTAAAAATAACTTCAGTCAAATAATCCAAAAGGCTGCAAATTGGGTGCTTTCTGAGAACGAAATTATAAACGAAATTCCGCCTGCCCTAGCAAATGTTCCCTTGTACAGCACTTGGTATTCTTTTCATCAAAATTTGCTAGAAGAGGAATTACTCGAAGAATGTAAGATTGCGAAGACTTTAGGATATGATTTGATTATCATTGATGATGGTTGGCAAACCCTAGACAGTGGAAGAGGTTATGATTTTACGGGAGATTGGGAGCCAGATCGTTTTAAAGATGTAAAGACCTTTGTTAAAGACGTGCATGCGACAGGAATGGCTATTATGTTTTGGTTTTCGGTGCCATTTTGTGGGAAGAAATCGAAAGCGTATCAGCGATTTAGAGGAAAATTTTTAACAGAGAATCATCACTGGGCACCGGTTTTTGATCCGCGTTTTCCAGAGGTGCGTGAATATCTCGTTAATATTTATTGCAAAGCACTTAGCGAATGGAATATTGATGGATTTAAGCTGGATTTTATTGATGATTTTATGATTTATCCAGAAACCGAGTTAAAAAAATTAGAAGGAAGGGATACACTTTCGGTTTCTGAAGGAACAAATCGTTTAATAAATGAAATAAGTAGCTCTTTGAAAGCGATAAAGGCCGATACATTGATCGAATTTCGTCAAAAGTACATCAGTCCTTCGCTTCATAAATTGGGAAATATGTTCAGAGCATTCGATTGTCCGAATGATAGCCTCATGAATCGCATACGAACAACTGATGTAAAATTAATTGCTGGAAATGCCGCTGTCCATTCCGACATGATTACTTGGCACAAGGAAGAGCCTCTAGAAGTAGCTGCCCTTCAATTTACAAGTATCATGTTCTCAGTACTACAGTTATCAGTTCGTTTAAGAGATAGGAGCGGAGAAGAGATACAAATGATTCGCTTCTTTACAAATTATTGGAGAGCACATAAAAGCATATTCGTACATGGCTCTTTTATCGCTTGTA
>CALFBW010000026.1 GCA_937951415.1 uncultured Chitinophagales bacterium
GTCCCAATTCCTCTAGTAAGCTTCCATCAATTTTGTAGACTCCTGATTCTTGAACAGCAATTTTGTAAAAATTTCCTTGTGCGAGAATGGATTGTGCCGCGTAGTCACGTCTGAGACTACTGCTGGTAGCTTTTGGAGTCCAGTTAATCTGTCCTTCAAAAGCGATCAGCTTCTCAATTTGCCCACTGGTATTTTTGCGCAAAGGAAAAACTTGCAGATTAGCAGAGTGCGTCTGATTTGCTGTTGATTGAATAATCAGAAATTCGAAGTCCTCACCGATTTGTTCTTCTTGTTCGCTCGTTAATGATTCTTCTAACAAGGCTGTTTCGACTTTGTCGAGCTCAAAACTTGCTTTTCCTCGTTGAGGAATCTCAATTTTATAAAAGTGAGCAGGGAGAAAAGCTCTGTCTTCCTCGGGCCAGCATTTATTGCAGGAAGGAACAAGTACAGCTTTTCCGTCGATTTGACCATAATCTTGCAGTTCTTCCTGCCAAATGACTTGATCTTGAACAATAAAAGCTTGCTGAGCCGTTAGTACGGGGGCGAGCAATAATAGATAAAAAGAAAGAAAGGACCGTTGAATCATATTTTTATGATTTTTGACGTTTTATAAGCTCGCTCTAGAAACCACTATCTCGAACGCCTTTTTTTGGGCACATATTGTAATATGGTTTTACATTTGTCCGTCATTTGACCGCCAATTATGTCTCGAAAATATTTGCTTTTATTCTTTACGCTTGCTTGCTTTCTGACGTACTCTGATTCTGATGCTCAGGATTTAGAGTTTAGTCAGTTTTACGCAGCACCCTTGCATCTGAATCCAGCTATGATTGGCTATTCGGAGTTTCCACGGTTCAATATGAATTTCCGAGATCAATATCCAGCTTTTTCTCATGCTTTCGTGAGTTTCGCTGCTTCCTATGATCAACATATCCACAAATACAACAGTAGTGTGGGTTTTTCTATGGAAGGTGATGTTGCTGGTCGTGGTTTGATGAGTACCTATAAGGTAAACGGATTTTATGCCTATGAGTTGAGATTAAGCTCAAAATTGAAAGTAAAAACAGGTTTTCAGGCTTCTTTGATTCAGCAATCGATCAATTCGGCGAACTTGATTTACTTTGATCAAATAGATCCGAATGCTGGTAGTTTGAACACAAACCTTCCAACGGGCGAAGAGAACTTGGCTAGAACAAGTATTACTCGTATGGATTTTTCAATAGGTTTATTGGCTTATACGAATAGTTTCTTTTTTGGGGCTGCGGTACGTCATTTATTGCAACCAGAGTTTAATTATCGCTTAGAAGATGAGGGTGGCACGAAATTGCCTATGAGTTTACAGGTGCATGGAGGAAAGACATTTTTCCTTAATGATCCATTGTTTGAAAAAGATCGACGTTATGTGACGGTGAGCTCTATGCTGGCATTGCAAAAGGGCTTTTATCAAGTAACTGGTGGCGTACATTACGGAAGAGGCCCTCTTTTTGGAGGATTGTTCTTTCGACATACTATTTACAACTCCAGTTCGTTAATCACGGTGTTCGGCGTAAAGAAAGGCATTTATCGCTTTGGGTACAGCTACGACTGGGGAGTTTCAGGAGTAGGAGCAAGTACAGGAGCGCATGAATTGTCGTTAAGTGTTGATTTAGGGCTTGATCCCGTTAATTTGCGTAAAGCAAGGCGACGAGATGAGGTTATTTGTCCCGCAACTTTTTAACTTGTGGGTGCTTTCGACAGTCAACAAGTAAAGTATAGACTATAAAAACGTTCTGTCTTCTAATAATTCGTTCAGAAATGGACATAGAATGACAGTTAAGCAACTGGCTGCTACGGATATTTTTCTATTTTTGAGTGCTTCATTTAATCGGAATAAGATGAACGGAAAATTAAGACTTCTTACTGGTGCATTGATCATGTTTGGCATGATCGGATTTTCAGCGTGTAAGAATAAAGAGGAATCATCAAAGACTGGATGGTCCTATAATGACCCTGAATGGGGTGGATTTGAAAAAAGCAAGTACGTGGAGCAGGAAGCTGGTCCAGGTCTTGTGCTAATTGAAGGTGGAACTTTCGTAATGGGAGCAACCAACCAGGACGTTGTGTTTGATCACCACAACCAGCCAAGAAGGGTTACTGTTGCTTCATTCTACATGGATGAAACAGAGGTAAGTAACTTAGACTACCGCGAGTACCTTTATTGGACAAAGCGCGTTTTCGGAGATGTTTACCCAGAATACCTAGAAGCTGCATTGCCTGATACTTTGGTATGGCGTGGAGAGTTGGCTTACAACGAGCCTTATGTACAAAACTATTTCCGTCACCCTGCTTATGCTGATTATCCAGTAGTAGGAATTAATTGGCTTCAAGCAAACGAGTATGCGCGTTGGAGATCTGACCGTGTAAATGAGCGTTTGTTAGTAGATGGTGACTATTTGTCATTGGATTTAGAGCAGAAAGGTGATGGTCACTTTACATCTCAATCTTACTTATTAGGTCAGTACGATGGTATTGTACCTGAAAAAGGAGGAATGCAGAATATTGATCCTAACGGAGAAAGTGAAACACGAAATGTTCGTTTTGAAGATGGAATTATGCAACCAGATTACCGCTTGCCTACAGAGGCGGAGTGGGAGTATGCTGCATTGGCTTTGGTAGGAACTCAACCTAATAAAGACGAGGAGCGCTACACAGAGCGTAGAGTTTATCCGTGGTCTGGAAAAGGTGTTCGTTCTATGGAAGGTAAGACGCAAGGAGATATGTTAGCAAACTTCAAGCGTGGACGTGGTGATAATATGGGACTAGCTGGTAACTTGAATGATAATGCAGAAATTACTGCGCCAGTGAAGAGTTACCCACCCAATGACTTCGGCTTGTACAACATGGGTGGAAACGTTAGCGAATGGGTATTGGATGTTTATCGTCCATTGACTTTCGATGACATGGAAGATTTCAATCCTTTCCGTGGTAATGTATTCCAAACAATGGATTTGGATGAAGAGGGAATGCCTCAGCGTGACAGTTTGGGACGTGTGAAGTACCGTCAGTACACCCAAGAAGAAATTGGAGATCGTGAAAATTACAAGAAATCTGATGTAGTTGATTACCTAGATGGAGATGAAATTTCAGGAATTTCTTATGACGAAGAGTCTAGCTTGATCACTAACACTACACGTGTAATTAAGGGTGGATCTTGGAACGACAGAGCTTACTGGTTATCTCCAGGAACACGTCGTTATATGGAGCAAGAACAAGCTTCTTCAACTATCGGATTCCGTTGTGCGATGATTCGCGTAGGAAGTCCAATGGGTAAATAATTGCTAATAGCAGTTAACTTTTAAGAAAAAAGAAAGTCTATAGAGAGCCTCTGCTTCATTGCAGGGGCTCTTTTTGCATAAACTATTATTTATACCTAAGAGCAGATGAAATTTTTGATAAGTCTTTTTGTGATCCTATTTTGTTTGAGTGGTTCGCTTTTGGCGCAAGTATCCATTACGGAAAGTCAAGCGCACTTTTTTAAACAAATGGAAGATTACTGCGGTAGAAGCTTTGAAGGCTTGATGGTGTTTCCTGATATCGATGAAGTAGATCCTGATTTGCCATCGCAGGAATCTTATCGTGGAAAGGATTTACAATGGCGCTTAAACGTCTGTACTTCCGATTCTATCGTCATCGACTATGTTGTGGGGGATGACTGGACCCGTCGATGGGTTTTGGAGCGCAAGGAAGAAGGTTTGTACTTATCAATTTACCGCTTGAGTGGTAAGGATTTGGACCAAATTGAATTGCTTCAGACCGGTTTTGCGAAGCAAGAAGAAGAGCGAAAACGCCGATATGAATTCGAAATGAAAGATACAGAAGGCCTTTCAGTTGGAACAACTTGGCGCATTACTATGGGTTCGGAAGGAAAAGTAATGAGCTTGATTAAGAAAGAATTGGTGGAAGAGGGAAGGCAGCGCAAGACTTTTCATGCGAACTTCAAATTGGTGCCGAACATGGATGAGGAAGAGAAGTAAGCAATCTCAAGATAAAAGATGAATGAAGGGGTTTCCACTGGTTGGAAGCCCTTTTGGGTTTAAGCGCCTTATTCGAAGCGCATCATCAAGTTCTTGAAGTTTTATTCCACGATGAACAAGCCTCGCATAGACATTGCATGTCCAGGATAGCTGCAAATGAATTGGTAGTTTCCTTTTGGAGGCGCTTGAAATTCTACTTCCACAGTTTCGCCAGGTCTCGCCATGGGGCTTGCAGCGATTATGGCGGCGTGCTTAGGCACATAATCTTGATCCTTAGCATTTATTGCCAAAAGCGCCACATTGGCTGTCTTTCCAAATTCAACGAGTACAAAGTTGTGCAGCATTCCTGCAGCCTTTGATTTGTTAACGAGTGTAAGATGAACGATTGCTCCTTCCGGAACCCTTAAGGTTTCTTGATCGAATTTCATGTCACTCATGCTTTCTCCTTGCCCAAGTAAGGTGATTTCTACCTTTTTCTGGCTCGTAATAGTGGAGGTATCACCTTTGCTTTCGGGAGTACAGGCAAGGAAGTTAGTTAGTAAAAGACAAAATAGGAGGTAGCGAAACATGCTTGAAATTAAGAAGATTATGATGGATAAGGACCTACTACTAGAGTGGAAGGAATAAGTGCTTACTTTGTTTTATGCTTTCACCTTTACATGAGATTAAGGATCGGGTCTTTGAGACCGCTGGGGTCCAGGTTTTCGTAAAACGGGACGATTTAGCCAAACCATTAGGCAGTAATTTCGATGCGGAATTTGCTGGTAATAAATGGAGAAAACTAAAGTACAATATAGAGGTTTTTAAAGCAGATCCGGAGCTGCCCATTTTGAGCTTTGGAGGTGCGTATTCCAATCATCTTTATGCGCTGGCAGCTGTTTCAGAGCACTATGAGTTTTCAACGATTGCTATAGTACGCGGGGAAGAGGAAGCGGCCAATAACCCTACCTTGTCCTTTTGTCGCGCTAGAGGGATGCAATTGCTTTTTGTTAGTAGGAGCGAATACAGGAGGCGCTGGGAGGCGACTTATTTGGAGGATTTGCGTGCGAGATTGGGCGATTTTCATTTATTACCAGAAGGAGGAAGCAATCAACTAGCACTGCGGGGAATGCGGGAATTGGTGGAGGAATGCCGTTCAGTGCAAGCCTTTAGCCACATTTGCTGTCCGGTAGGGACAGGAGCTAGTTTAGCAGGTATAATAAGTGGTCTACAGCAAGAGGAATATGCAATTGGTTTTTCTGCTTTGAAGGGGAACTTCCTCGCGAAGCAGGTTCAGAGCTTCTTAGAGGTTGAAGGCAGGGTATCTGAGCAGTGGCATGTTGAAACGGGCCACCATTTTGGGGGCTATGCAAAGCACAATGAGGCTCTAGTCCAGTTTATGCGGCATTTTTACACGACCCAGGAAATACGCTTAGATCCTATCTACACAGCGAAGATGTTTGCAGGACTTTATCAATTATTGCGTGATGATTACTTTCCTAGAGGTTCTAAGATTGTACTAGTTCACACGGGAGGCTTGCAAGGAATAAACGGATTCGAAGCTAGAAATGGCCTTTGCTTGTTTCCCTGATTTTTGGCTGAGTAAGTGCTTGTTATTGAAAGCCGTATGGGGACTTTTATTGAATGCAATAAAAGTGATTGATGCTCAGGGATGCAAAATGTATAACTGTCTAATTCGAACTGGTTCTCGACGACATTGCTATTTTCAAAACTACTTCGTGTTAAAGGCTCGCCAAAGCCCTGCTGCCTCTGGCTTTTCTGCATGGTATTTCTGAAAATAGCTTCGTTAAATTTCAGACACTCCTATACAGTACATTCCTAAAGAAAATTCGAAAAAAAAGTACTTATAGACTTTCCATCGATTTCAATATCGCTTATGTTTACCCTTGAATAGCAATGGAAACTTTGCTGTTTAACGTGTAAATGTCAAATCATTTAAATCTAACATTTTTATTATTGGAGTGAAGCTCATTAGGTCAAGGGCGGGCCTCAGTCTGGCAACAGATTCTCTGAATTTATTTAGAGACAAGGGGATTACCGAAACCATATGGCAGCTCCATACCTGTCTACCGGAGATTTAATTCTCAGGCATTTACACATTTTTCCTGATTAGTTTCTAGGAAAATAAAAAGGGAGTCTCATTTGAGGCTCCCTTTTTAGTTGATTTCCATGGCAGTGTTGCTTCCTTGTTAGTCTA
>CALFBW010000027.1 GCA_937951415.1 uncultured Chitinophagales bacterium
CTACGCAAATTTACAAGCGCAAAAGAGCAATTTGTATAATCAGATCATTGCTATTATGCCTGATTTAAAATTAGATTATCCTGCAGCTTACCCACAATGGAGTGAATACTTAGCGGCTTTCGACATGAATCGATCTGTTAAAGAATTACCCAAGTCGGTCACGGAGCGCGAAAAACTATTTATTTCAGGAAAGAACATTTTCAGTAATTTCTACAGTCTTCGAAACTTAGAGGTACGCTTACAAAAACACAACATCTATGCACCATTTGGCGGTGTTTTGACGGAGACTTCCGTGGAGCCAGGAACACTTGTCAGAGCCGGTCAGAAAATTGCCTCTATGATTGATCCTTCGGTTTATGAGCTGGAAGTAGCGCTCAATGTTTCTTTGAAAGAATTCCTCACTAAAGGAAAAGAGGTAGAGTTACACGATATTAATCGAACAACGATTTGGAAGGGGAAAGTAGTTCGAATAAATCCAGTCGTCAACCCAAGCACGCAAACACTTTCGGTCTTTATTGAAGTGCGGGATAAAGATTTACAAGAAGGCATGTATTTAGAAGCCGACCTTCCTGGAAAGCTACTAGAAAATGTAACGCGTATTTCCCGAAAACTACTGGTAGAAAACGGAAAGATATTTATCGTTGAAGAGGATCGGCTATCCCTATTACCCGTTGAACCGGTTTTCTTTGAAGACAAGACGGTTATAGTAAGTGGAATTCCAGACGGAACTAGGATACTAAGCAAGGCCGTTCCCGGTGCTTATGATGGAATGCCCGTTGAAATTTTGCAGTCTAATCAAGTCAAGAACTAGCTGCGATGAGAAACATTATTGCCTACTTTATTAAGTACCCCGTTTCAGTAAACATCATCATGTTTGCTTTCATCATTTTTGGTTACATCGGATTGACGAATATGAAATCGTCGTTTTTTCCTTTAACGCCAACCAAAAACATAAATATTCAACTTACTTACCCAGGAGCTAGCCCGGGCGAAATCGAAGAAGGGGTTGTACTAAAAATCGAAGATAATTTAAAGGGAATTATTGGGGTAGATCGAGTCACCTCAAAATCCTCTGAAAATGCAGCTTCGATTATAATCGAAAGCGACAGTACTGTTGATATCGATGATTTATTAGCTGACGTTAAAAATGCGGTAGACCGTGTTCCTTCTTTTCCTTCGGGAATGGAGCCACCGGTTGTGTCTAAAGTGGAAGGTTTGTCTGAAGCCTTGTCCTTTACCTTATCAGGTAAAAATGTGCCCCTTTCTACCTTGAAAAAAATTGCTCGAAAAATTGAAGCTGATTTACTTGCAATTCCCGGTATTTCTCAAATTGCTTTAACAGGTTTTCCCCTAGAAGAAATCGAAATTGCAGTGCGAGAAAATGACCTTCGTGCTTTTCAACTGAGTTTTGAAGAAGTAGCGCGGGCAGTTTCATCCAGTAATATTTTGAGTACTGGAGGGACGATTAAAACCGACGAAGAAGACTATTTAATACGCGCAAAAAATCGCTCTTATTACGGCGATGAATTAGATCAGATTGTGGTTCGAGCAGGAGCCAATGGAGATGTTATTCGACTCAAAGATATTGCAAGTGTAAAGGACAAGTGGAGCGAAAGTCCCGATCGAATTTATTTCAATGGAGAAACCGCCATTCAATTCAAAGTTTCTACAACGAATAATGAAGACTTGGTTTCAGCTTCCGACAAAAGCAAAGAATACATTCGAAAATTTAACGCAACACGGGAAAACTTGAAGCTTGTTGTTGTTCAGAATCCTGCAATGATTATCGTGCAGCGATCGGAACTGCTATTAAAAAATGGACTGCAAGGAATATTCTTAGTCTTGCTATTTCTCTCTATTTTCTTACGTCCTCAATTAGCCTTTTGGGTAGCTGTTGGTTTACCCGTTTCTTTCTTGGGCTTTTTCATGATGGCAAGTCAATTCGGAATTACCCTCAACGTACTTTCGCTCTTTGCACTCATTATTGTGATTGGTATTTTGGTAGATGACGGGATCGTAATCGCCGAAAATATCTTTCACCATCACGAACGCGGAAAATCCCGCATTCAAGCAGCCATTGATGGAACATTAGAAGTTTTGCCTCCTGTAATTGCTGCCGTACTTACCACAATTGTTGCCTTTGCCACCTTCTTCTTTTTCTCGGGCTCTAGAGTAGGCGATTTATTTAGTGAAGTGTCTACAGTGGTAGTGCTCACCCTAGGAATCTCCTTGATTGAAGCGCTCATCATTTTACCTGCGCACTTGGCACATTCGAGCGCCATGAATAAGGAAACAAAACCCTTCTTCATAAATCGATGGGCAGATAATGTTATGGCTTGGTTGCGCGATAAGATTTATGAACCCATTCTTCGTTTCTTTCTAGAATATAAAATACTCGGTTTCGCGATTCCGCTAGCCCTCTTTTTGTTGACCATCGGTTCAATTCGAGGTGGCATAATTGGCGTAACCTTTTTTCCACCCATTAGTTCGGACCGAATTACGGTTTCCCTCGGGATGCCACAGGGAACGAATGAGGAAATCACAGACTCCATCATGCAAGTCATTGAACGCGTTGCTTGGGAAGTCAATGAAGAATACAGCGAGAAACAAGCAGGAGAGGAGTCGGTCATTCAAAACTCGGTTCGTCGAATTGGTCCAGGAACTGCCTCTGCTAGTTTAGATCTCAACTTACTGCCAGGAGAAGCCAGGAATTTTACAGCTTATGAAATCAGTAACTCCGTTGAAGAGCGACTTGGACCAATTTACGGAGCTGAAAAACTCATCTTCGGCTCTGGAACCAACTTTGGTGGAAAGCCTGTTTCGATATCACTGGTAGGAAATGACATCGCAGAATTAAAGGCTGCCAAAGAAGAGTTGAAAGTCGAGATGCGAAAAATTACCAGTCTAAAAGACATCGCAGATAACGATCCCCAAGGAGTAAAAGAAATACAACTAAGCCTGAAAGAGAGTGCCTATTTACTAGGTCTCAATCTGAACACGGTGATGTCTCAAGTTCGTTCGGGATTCTTTGGCTTACAAGTCCAGCGCTTCCAAAGAGGCAGAGATGAGATAAAAGTTTGGGTACGCTACGAAAGGGACAACCGTAACTCCTTACAGGAATTGGAGCAAATGTGGATTTCTACTCCCAGTGGTAGCAGAGTGCCTTTATCAGAGATTGCGCAGTACAAAATTGAACGTGGAGAAATTGACATTAACCACTTGGACGGTCAACGGGTAATCATCGTAGACGCAAATACCAAAAATCCCAAAGAGAGCGCTACAGATATTTTGACGGCCTTGCAAACTGATATTGTCCCGAACATCTTAGCGAAATACCCAAGTGTGCAGCCGCTCTACGAAGGACAAAATAGGGAAGCAACAAAAATGGGTGCTGCAGGAAGAGTGGTTTTGCCGATTATCCTTTTCCTGATTTACGGCATCATTTCCTTCACTTTTCGTTCCTACAGTCAACCACTAATTTTATTACTCTTAGTGCCGTTGAGTATCATTGGAGTCGGCTGGGGACATTACATCCACGATTTTCCCATCAACATTCTGTCACTACTAGGCATTATTGCCTTGATCGGAATTATGGTCAACGATGGACTGGTATTTATTGAAAAATTCAATTTCTTTCTAAGGCAAGATTTGAGTTTTAGGGAAGCGATGGTTCAAGCAGGAAAGTCGCGTTTCCGAGCCATATTATTAACTTCTATTACGACGGTAGCAGGATTGGCGCCTTTGATATTTGAGACCAGCCGACAAGCACAATTTTTAATACCTATGGCCATTTCTATTGCTTATGGAATCGCAATAGGCACTTTTATTACCCTACTTGTTTTACCGCTTAGCTTAGCAGTAGTCAATCAGTTTAAAGTATACACGGAATGGCTCTGGGAGGGCAAGAAACCCTCTAGAAAATCTGTAGAAAGAGCCGTTAGAGAAATCAAAGAACTTGAACATGCCGATATATAAATCAATACTTTTCCCTCTTATGGTATTCGGTTTTCTTTTTCCATTAGGATTAGGAGCGCAAAAAATTCTTCCAAAAGAAGAGGCGCTTGTACTATTAATGGAGAATAATTTCCAAGTCCTCATTGCGAACAATTCAATAGAGATTAGCGAAAATCTTGCACGCAAAGAAAACACTGGATTCTATCCTACATTAACAGGAAGCCTAGGTCCGAACCTCGACTACTCTTTTGCGAACGTAAAATCTTTTACCGGAGAAGAGTTTTCTGTGCCTGGAGCTTTAAGTGCTCGATTGAATGCCTCCCTTGCAGTAAACTACAATTTATACCAAGGAAATGGCCGAAAACTAAATCTCGAAAAACTGCAAGAAAGTGTTTCTATTACGGAACTACAAGCACGACAAACCATAGAGTCAGCACTTTTGGATTTGTTTGATATTTATTATCAAATTGCACAACTGGAAGAAGAGGAATCTATCCGAAAAGAATCCCTAGAGTTATCGAGGAAACGCCTAAAGCGTGCGAGTTATCGTTTCGAGTATGGACAAGCAAATGGTTTGGATGTTTTAAATGCGGAAGTGGATATAAACAGAGATAGCATTAATTATTTATCCAACCGACAACAATTAAGTGCTGCCAAGAGAAATCTAAATGCTTTGTTGGCAATGGAGGCAAACCGCGACTTTAAAGTGGACACCAACCTATTGTTCAACGTCATAGAAAACGCAAACGCTTTAAAAGAAGAAGCCTTGGAAAACAATGTCAATCTTCAATTGCTACAGGCTTCTTTATTACAGAATAAATATGATATAAAAATTGCAGAATCGACAAAAAAACCGCGAATAGATGCCAGTGGTTCTTACGGATATAATTGGCAATTCAATGGAAACAGTCAAGTGAGTCTATTTGAAAGCTTGAGTAATCATGGACCTTCTGCAGGAGTAAGCTTGACTTGGAATATATT
>CALFBW010000028.1 GCA_937951415.1 uncultured Chitinophagales bacterium
GGATGCAATGGCAAGAATGGTGCTCCGAAGCAAGCCGAGAATACTACTTGAGGTTCGGTTACTCCTTCTTCTGTACCCGCAATCTTGGCTGTATAACCTGAGATAAAGTGATACTTCGCCTGCGCTTCCGTAAGTTTCGAAATTGGAGGCAAAACTCCAAATGCATCGCAAGTGAGGAAGAAAATATTCCTAGGATTTCCACCCATCTGCGAATGTACCGTGTTTGGCAAATGGTAGATTGGGTAGCTTACCCTTGTGTTTTGCGTTTTTGAAATGTCTTCAAAATCGACATCTCTTCCACCTTCTTTAAAGTTGATGTTTTCGAGCATAGCTCCGAAACGGATGGCACTGTAAATTTCTGGCTCACTCTTAGGATCGAGGTTCACACATTTCGCGTAGCAGCCTCCTTCAAAGTTGAACACATTTCCTTCAGCCCAACCGTGTTCGTCATCTCCAATGAGACGTCTTTCTGGATCGGCACTCAAAGTCGTTTTTCCAGTACCTGACAATCCGAAGAAGATTGCAGTGTCTTCCTTCGGGCCCACATTCGCAGAACAGTGCATGGAAAGCACATTCTTAGTGGTAGGCAACAAGAAATTCAATACGGAAAAAATGCCTTTTTTGATCTCACCTGTGTAAGCTGTTCCTCCAATAATGATGATCTGCTTAGTGAAATTGATGATCGCAAAGTTGTGTTGACGCGTACCATCGACCGCAGGATCTGCCATCAATCCAGGAGCAGCGATAACCGTCCAATCAGGCTCAAAAGCTTCCAAGTCCTCCGTTTTAGGACGAATGAACATGTTGTGAACGAATGCATTTTGCCAAGGCAATTCATTTATTACTCGAACATTAAGACGAAATGATGGATTTGAACAAGCATAAGCATCGCGCACATACATCTCTTTTCCATTCAAATAAGTGATCACCTTATCGTACAAGGTATCGAAGTATTTCGACTCAATTGGAAGGTTAATGTTTCCCCAATCTACCGTATCGGCCGTGATTTCGTCCTTCACAATAAATCGGTCCTTTGGAGATCTACCAGTGAATTCTCCGGTGTCAACTGCCAAAGTTCCATTAGCAGAAAGTTTCCCCATTCCTTGGTTAAGGGTAATCTCTGTTAATTGAGCTGGAGTTAAATTCCAATGAATGTTTCCTGACTGGATTCCATACTTTTCGAGAGATGCTCCCGGTGTTGGATAACCTTGTTGAACGAGTTTCGATGTGCTAGCTTCGAGCATATTGGTATTGGTTTTTTCAGGCTGCAAAGGTAAGAGAAAAGTCTACCTAAGTGAGCATATATTACAGCATTTGCCCTTCCTATTCAACCGAAAAACAAGACACTATGTGTCTTTTCAACACTTTGTTAAATTGACGATCAGTATAATAAATATGCAATTTTTATTACACATTAAAAACGTCCCGACTTTCACTAGCCCGGTTCTATATCCTAAAGGAAAGCGCAAAATGGCTTGTATTTTCCAAGCTCTTGGATGTCTAATTTTCACTTAAGCTAAGAAGCTTAAGTAAGATTCACAGGAATTCTGCCCACATTCGAACCCATTGAATACATGTTATACATAATACAAACAATGAAAAAGCAGCTGAATACTCAGCTGCTTCCCAATATTGATACTTTGAAATTCAGACAAGGTCTTAAAGTCCGAGTACTTTCACCTATTTAATCTACTCGTTGCCAAGTTTGTGTTCGATAGACGAAATAAACGTAGCCTCTTACTTTCAGTTCACCATTTTCCAGCCACATTTTACAAGTGTACTCCTTGCCGTTCTCTGGATCAAGAATGGTTCCTTCTTCGTAGGTCTTGCCATCACTTGACAGTTCCAAATCTCGAATAATTTCCAAACCACGAATTTTCTGATCTTTACGATCTCCTTTGCAATTCTGACAAAGCGGGTCGGCCGGTTCATCTGGATCAGGGTACACTTCTAACACTTTTCCGTAGAGTTTCCCATCCTTTTCGTAAATCTCTACAATCGATTTCACCGTTTCCCCATCGTCGTCAATCGTCTTCCACTTTCCTGTAATATCTTGAGCCATTGAAGTCATTGAAACCAACAAAAGCAAACTCAATGCGAATAAATATCTTTTCAGCATAAATGTTTTTTTGATGTAAGTACTGATCTTTTTGATAAACTAACAAGCTATTGACAAAAGTATGTGTGAGAAGTTTATTGAAACATTAAAATATTCTCAAACTGTAGTTCAAAGGACTTAAAGAAATTCATCTTAAACCTCAGGAGCCAATTCCAGCAGTCCTTGCGAAAGTCCTACTACGCCACAAAGCTTGTAGAGCACTCGTGCGCCTACATTGGCATTCCACTGTTTGGCCGGATCTTCTATAGGAAAGTGATTCCCGGGAGACACCTCGCACAGATCGGCGCCAATGATCTTCTTCCCGCTTTTTGCCAAAACCATCAATAGCATACTGACCTGTTCAAAACTAAAACCTCCTGGTACAGGCGTTCCAGTGTCTGGACAAAGTTGCGGCTGGAGACCGTCAATATCAAAACTGATGTACACTTGATCGGGTAGTGTTGATACGATCTCTTCGCAGATTTCGAACCAAGTTTGCTCACCTTTCAAAAGCCTATTCTTCATATTTACATCGAAGAAAACACGTCCACGATTTCCTAAACTATTTAAGAAGTCAAGCTCCTCTTTACAATAATCGCGAACTCCTACACTGATCAGATTTAGTTCACTATTACCTTTTATCGCTCTATACATGATGGATGCATGACTATAAACAAAACCTTCATAAGCGTTTCGCAAATCAAAGTGCGCATCAATGTGTAAAATCCCAAAAGCATCATATTGAGCTCCTAAAGCTTCTATTAGCCCTAATGGAGAGCTGTGATCTCCTCCTAATACAATCGGAATCTTATTCCCTTTCAAGAGTCTCTTCGCAGATTCCTTTACAATCGACTTTGTGTGCGCACATGCTTTATTGGCCTTTTGCAAAATCTCAAGAGCCCACGGTGCTCTTTCAGCATTTCCTCCATGTTCCAGGAAGTCAATGTAGCGATCAACATGAGTACGCAACTCTTGGCATCTTTCTAACATTCCGGAAGGAAAGTTTTCCATGTAAATACCAGCTTTCCATGTATCTAGAATTTCTGGATCACACAAATCGATTTGAGGGGAGTAATCGAAAATGGCCTGAGGTCCGTAAGCTGTTCCTGACAAGTTAGAAGTGGTGACATCCCAAGGAACGGGTAATATCACAATCTGTGCTTGCTGGTAATCGAAGGGGAGACCAAAAATTCCCGATTGGGTATTTCCTACACCATTGGGATCAAAATTTTGAATTACAGTCTCTCTATCCATTGCTTTCTCCATCTTCTAATATAAAAACAATCAATCTTGCTCTTTCATGCTTAAAGCTATTCTATTTCTCTGCAAGTCAATCTCAGTTACACGTACCCTTATCTTTTGATTTACTCGTACGATGTCCATTGGGTTGCTCACAAATCGGTTAGCCAACTGGCTGATGTGCACCAGTCCATCTTGGTGGACACCAATGTCAACGAATGCTCCAAAGTTGGTAACATTCGTGATGATTCCATCTAGGTACATACCCGTTTTTAAATCTTCTATACTGTTCACATCGTCTCTAAACTGGGTATTCTCGAAAACTCCTCTTGGATCTCGACCAGGCTTTTCTAATTCCGAACGAATATCCATCAGGGTTGGCATTCCGACCTTCTGAGATTGATATCTTTTCCAGTTGACTCGCTCTCTTTCCTGCTTGTTTTTCATCAAATCTAGGGTAGAACAATTTAGATCGCGACTGATTTGTTCCAATAAGGGGTAGCGTTCTGGATGTATTCCACTAGCATCCAATGGATTTTTTGGTTCTCTAATTCGGAGAAAGCCTGCTGCTTGTTCAAAAGCTTTGGGGCCTAGTCTTTTCACCTTTTTCAATTGATTTCGAGATTGAAAGGGGCCATTTGCTTCCCGATGATCGACTATATTTTGAGCCAGTTGGGGCCCTAGACCAGAAACATATGAAAGCAATTCTGGACTAGCAGTATTCAGTTCAACTCCTACTGTATTCACACAACTTGAAACAACTTGGGTTAGAGACTCTCGTAAAAGCGCCTGATTGACATCATGTTGATATTGACCCACACCTACTGACTTTGGATCGATCTTCACTAATTCAGCGAGCGGATCCATTAGTCTTCGAGCAATCGAAACCGCCCCACGATATGTTAGGTCCAAATCGGGAAACTCCTTTCTTGCAATAGGCGAAGCCGAATAAATGGAAGCACCACTTTCATTCACTAAAACCAAATCGGGCTTTGTAATCCAAGCCAAAGTCTTCAAAAACTGGAATGTCTCTTTTCCAGCAGTTCCGTTTCCTATTGCAATAGCTTCAATTTTGTGCTTCTGTTGGAGGTTTAAAATCGTTCGCTCCGCTCGTTCCTTTCGATCAGATAAAAAGGGGAATATCGTTTCGTAGTGCAGCAGCTTACCCTGCCTACTCACTACTACCAGCTTGCAGCCAGTTCTAAATCCTGGATCAATGCCAATGCTAGCACGCTCACCATAGGCTGGAGCCATCAATAGCTCCCGCATGTTTTTTGAAAACACGGTCACACTAGCAGTATCAGCCCTTTCTTTCAGTGATTGAAGGGCTTCTTTTTCTAGACTGGGAATTAGTAATCGATTGTAGCTATCTTCTATAGCTAGTTGTAAATGACTAGTGGACTTATTTCTTTGCCTCAGAACTCGTTCAGACAATCGAGCAAGAACTTTTTCAAATTCTGGACGCACTTGCACCCTGAGATAGCCTTCCTTCTTACCACGCATGATAGCCAAGAACCTATGAGCAGCTATTCGAGATACTTTTTCTTCGTAAGAGAAATAATCTCGAAATCTCTGAGCCTCTTCTTTTTTCTTCTTTGTAGTAATCACCTTTGCAACTACTGTACTCTCTTGTAGAAACTGTTTACGAAGTACTTTGCGTGTATTCGCATCATCTGCTATCCATTGTGCGACTATATCACGAGCTCCTTGTAAACAAGCTTCCTCATCAATCAAATCTGTATTGACAAATTTTCGAGCTTCCTGCCAAAAATCAAGATTCTCCTGACGCATCATGCGCTTTGCGAGTGGCAAAAGACCCTTATCGATGGCCACTTGTGCTCGGGAGCGTTTCTTTTTCTTGAATGGTCGATATGAATCTTCCACTTCGCTTAGACTAACAGCAGCTTCAATTTGAGCTCTTAGTTTTGGCGTTAATGCGCCTAAGGCTCCAATTGCTTTAAGGACAAAATCCTTTCGTGCTGCCAATTTTTCTAATTTCCCATTAGCAGCTATTATCTCGGCTATAACAACTTCATCAAGACTTCCCGTATGCTCTTTTCTATATCGGGCAATAAACGGGATTGTAGCTCCTTCCTTGACCAGATTCAAAACTGCTTCGACTTGATCGTTTCTTATGTTTAGCATTCTCGCTAATTGATCGACTATCCTCATTCTGTCCGAAAATTACTAAACTCAAGCCATTTGGTAAGCAGTTTCTAGATTTTGAGTTTATTGCATTAAAAAACCCTTGGTAATTGTGTTACCAAGGGTTTTGTATAAAAACTGGCGGCGACCTACTCTCCCGGGACGAACCCA
>CALFBW010000029.1 GCA_937951415.1 uncultured Chitinophagales bacterium
GGAAGAATCAACAAGGGGAAGCGCGGAGGGATTGCCTCCATATTGTCGTAAAAACCCGCTAGCGATAAAATTGATTGAAAAATCATCCACACAACAACGATCCTTGTAAAACGAATGGATGCAGCTTTTTGGCCAGCCTGCCGAATAGCTTGCAAAAGAAGCCCAATGGTTATTAAGATGGTTGCTGAAAATACGGCCGAGATGTGAATTGGAAAGCTCTCCATAAGTAACGAAGTTACGACTAGAATGGGTGTTTGTCATTTCACCTTTAAAACAGCATTAAAGTGCTTAGGATTTACATACAATTTTCCTTAACATAAGGTGTAACATTCCGACTGTTGGCACGTCAAAAGTATGACAACAGGCAGAAATTTCCAGATTCGGGAATTATTTCGAGACTTTGTGTGTTATTAGGTTACAACAGAAATACTAACAAATAAACATAAAAGCATCAACATGCGAGGATTAGGATCATTACTAACAGGACTTATTGTAGGTGGAGCAGTAGCATTGCTGTTAGCTCCTGAAAAGGGCTCAGAGACCCGCAAAAAAATCAAGCAGAAAGCCGAAGAAGTTGGAAAAGACTTAGAAGTGCAAGCTGCTAAGGGAAAAGAAAAATTTCGTGAATTTTCGGAAGACGGCGGACAGAAATTCGACGAGTGGTCGAAGCAGACTGCTAAGAAAATGAACAACTGGAAAGAGCAAGGGTCAGAGAAATTGAATGACCTAAAGAAATCTGCTGAGGAAATGGCAGAGAAAGCTGCGAAGAATGTGAACAAAAATACAGAACCAGCTTAATCGCTTATTAAAGTATAAAAGGTCCAAAATCTATCGGTTTTGGACCTTTTCTTTTGGAGGGAACATCGAAATGCATCTCCTCTTATAGGACTTTTCCCTATATCTTTGTAGTTATACAAGAAGCGCCAACCATGAGTACAGAAGATCAGTCGATAAGAAAAAAACTGGTAGATACCGGTCTTGCTTTCGCGCAAAACAAAGCGAAGTACCGATTTGAGGAGTTAAAGATTGCAGGAATTGAAAAAGGAGCCAGTATTGGTGGCACCACTGTAGTGTCCATTCTCTTATTGATGGCTTTTCTCCTTACCTGGTTTTTCGGAATGTTGGCACTTTGCTTTTACCTTGCCGAAAACTTAGGCTATGGAAGCGCTTGGGGTTTCCTTTATGTTTGCTTAGGCCATTTAGCCTTCTTAGTAATTCTATTACTTTTCAAGGGAATCATCTCAAGGATCATTTCTTATTTCATCGTCACAGCTATCGACAAGTAATATGCTTTCTGCCAAAAGAAGAATGAATCAGAAAAGACGTTTGCTAGAAGCTAAGCGTCAAAGTGATGAATGGGATTTATTCCAATCCTTTTTCACCAGCTTTTTTAAAGGTGGGAAGAAAAAGAAAGCTGCAAAGCGAGCAAGCTTATCTGCAAGTGCCACACAATTTGAAGAAAACATCACCGAACTAGCAGCATCTAAATCAAAAACAGGGAAAGCTGTACCAGTGGCCATTGGTCTAGTTTGCCTTGGCGCAGCAGCTTTTGCGGCTTTTCAACTCAAGAAGAAATTGGGGAAATAACTGAGCATTCTCACTCGAATACTACTACTTTAGAGACAAGCTGTACCCCAAGGAGAAAACATGGGTTCGCTTTGAAGCCCCTCCTAGAGTAGATTGAAACATATAACCTGCAGATATTCCTTGTCTCTTATTTATGGCATATTCTGCATCAACCATCAATCGATATTTACTCCAAGAAGCACCGCTTCCTTCCCAAGTATAAAACCATTCCGTTCCAAGCGTCCAAGTAATATCGGTTTTACGCTTTCTCCAACTAGTAGTAAGTCTGTGACGCAAAGCATTTTCTCCAATCGACCAATCAGAGCCCGTGTCTTTTTCTAATTGATACTGCATTCGGTAACGCGTTTGAAGGCGTTTGTGCCATTTTCTTCGCAACACCAAAGAACTAATCCAACGTTGACGATTAGACGAATATTTATTCCCAAAGATTTGCCGATTCGCCACAGTCAAACGCATCCACTTTATCGGTTTATAGGTAACACCAATCTGCAAGAGAGATAATTTATGCGCACTTATATTCTCATTGAAACGCAAGCCAGTGCGTAGTTTTAGCTGCAAATCATTGCTAACTTCCTTACTTAAACCCAAAGAAGACCAAGCTTCTAAGTCTTGATTTTGTGCTGACAATTTCGAACTAGCTAGCAAGCACAAGGCTACCAATAAAATCGCACTAAGAGTTCGCATCATCCTTTAATGACATTATGTTGTTCTCAGAAGGCGCGTAACTAATCTTGATTCGGGCAGTATCATTCATGAAATTTACTCGACTCACCTCAATAGATTCAATGTCAAGACCTGTCCGATCCCGTAAATCCGCCATCAATTCCTCTCGACGCTCGGGCTGAATGTTTTCAATTTTCTCATACACAACGGTCGTAAAACCTCCGCGAAATTTGAAAATCATCTTATCCATTATGAAAATAATCCCCAGTATAGCGAAGTTGGTAAATACCAATTCGAAGTAGCTCACCTTTTTTGTACTCAAGGCATTTATTACCGCAATGGCAATCACCGTAAACAAATAAGTCATTTCCTTTACTGGAAGGGTAGTCGTTCGATACCTCAGTATGGAGAAAAGGGCAAAAATTCCGAAGGCAAATCCCATTTCAATTTTTGCGCCACCCAAGAGGTAGCAAACAAAAAACACAATGGCATTGAAAATGATAAAAGTGAATAAGTAGTTCCGGTCTTTTGAAACGGGATAATAGATGTACCGAACCAAAATGAAGGTGATGAAGAAATTAAAAAGGAAGCGAAGAACCAATCCTCCGAAATCTTCCGCATCCATCAGCTTAATGTCGAAGATCTTTGTCTCCTCTAACTTTTGGAAAATATTTATTAGTAATGCGTACATTTTACTCTTATCTATTAGCAGGAAAAACTCCCATTTATCTTTTCAAAAACTCTTTTCTTCGACTTAAATCGATTATTCTTTATCGTTGGATCAAGGGCCAAAACCCCCATACAGTATTTACTCATTCGCATGGGCAAAATGTGATTATGCTTCAAGGTTCGCATTAATGCAGAAGTGCGATCCAATTTCTCCTGCTTTAACTCAGCAATCACTACTTGATCGTAAACCCAAGCTTGCCCTTCTTTCTCAAAAGACAATTGCACATCTATGGTCGCTCGCTCTTTAAAGTCTTTATCCGCCATTGTAAAGCGATAGAAATTAATATCTAATGCGTGCTCAAATTGGTCTGGATCGATTAAGTATGGTCCTTTGCCCATCAAGTCCTTGGCAAGGGGATCAAATTTGTAGTAAATATCTTCTGTCCGAACTCGACGCTTATCTGTTCGCCCTTTGTTGTTTTTATATTTTATTTCAAAAAAACTCAAACCTGAATCCATGTATTTCCTATAGCGCATTTTAAAACGCTTCTTCCGACCATTGTGGTGCTTCAAATACAGGTCAAGATTGGGTGAATCAAAATAAATGGAATTGTAGTTATTTAAGCGAAGCCCCTTTATTTCCAAAATATTATAATGGGGCACTAAGGCATCCAATACTGCAGGCAACTTTGAAAACGAAAACGCAAATTTCGTATCTACCCTGTTGAGCAATTTCACTCGATCTAGCTCTTGCAAACTGATAGAATCAAACTTCTGCAGCATTTCAGCAGTACGAATGCGTTGTTGTATAAGTGCCTTTTCTTCCACTAGTCTGTTACAATTATATCTTCCAACATAATTTCATCTTCACCTCCTTCAATCACTACATCCAGAAAGACCGGAGCAACTGATGAAGCACAAGTATCGCAGGCGGTATAAGCAAACAAACGGTAATCGCCAGCGGTCAAATTATCAAACTTATACGAACCATCGAAACTGGTTCGAACCATATCATCGTAAACTGGATTATCTCCGTATATAATATAGACTCGCTCCTCTGGAGCATAGTACTCACGAATAACAATACCAGAGCTTGTTAACTCCTGCTTGTACACATGACCAATAATGGTGGTGTTTCCAAAATCACCCTCTTCCTTTGAACATGAAGTCATGCCTATTAATAAAAACAAACAAATCATTACCGCCGCGCTTATTTGTTGAGAGCGCTTCCATGCTAATTCCTTATCTTTCATTCATTATTCTCTTAATCTTACAAAGTTACCCCACTAATGAGGCTTTCACTATACTACGCACTAATTGCATGCACTTTTGTTCTTCTTCTTACTGCTTGCGCCAATCAATCAACATCTAACGAAGGAAATACAAGTGTTAGCAGTCAGTCAAACGAAATAACTCCTTTCAAAAATCTTACGGTAAAAAAATTGCAGCAATTCCAAAAGGAAAATAAAGCCTTCACCTTATTGGATGTACGTACCGAAAATGAAATTGCAAAAGGAAAAATCCCCTCTGCGCAAAGCATCGATTTTTACAGTGACAATTTCAAAAACGAAATCAACAAACTAGACCGTGATACTCCTTATGTAGTCTACTGCGCTTCTGGAAAAAGATCTGCCAAAGCTTGCCAAATCATGCAGGTGCTGCAATTTAAAGAAGTATACAATCTTACTGGTGGTTACCGAGCTTTTGCCGCCAGTCCTAATCCTTAAGACTAATCCAAATTTAAAGGCAGTTCATTTATTATCCTTCGACAAAAGATCCAATTTGTCGTAGAAAAGCAAAGCTAAACTACAAAATAGCTATTGATATTCAAATACTTAGCTATTTTTTTGTCATGAAAATAAATGACTATACAATTCTTCCACTGAATTGATGTCCTTAATTTTCATACTTGCAGACATCTTTTTTGTCAATTTGTTATTGCTCGAAATCACCATTGTCTTGAAACCCAATTTTGCTGCTTCGGCTACCCGTTGATCCAAACGGCTAACGCTTCGCACTTCGCCAGACAGTCCCACTTCCCCTGCAAAACAAACGCCCTGCGGCAAGACTTGGTCTTGCAGAGAAGACAAAAGAGCTGCCACAATCGATAAGTCAATCGCTGGGTCCTCCACCTTAAGGCCTCCAGCAATATTTACGAACACATCCTTATCCCCGAATCGGAAGCCGCAACGCTTCTCCAAAACCGCCAACAACATGTGCAAACGACGCATATCGAAGCCCGTAGTCGATCGCTGTGGAGTACCATATACAGCGGCTCCTACCAGTGCCTGCGTCTCGATCAATAAGGGCCGCAAACCTTCTACCGTGCTAGCAATAGATACACCAGACAAAGTCTCGCTTCCTTCCGATAACAGCAACTCAGAAGGATTCTCCACTTCCCGAAGCCCCGTAGCGTTCATTTCGTAGATCCCAATCTCCGCAGTCGAACCGAAACGGTTTTTCATGGTGCGCAGTAGCCGATACGCATGATGTCGATCGCCTTCAAACTGTAAAACCGTATCAACAATATGTTCCAAAATTTTAGGTCCAGCAATGCTGCCATCTTTGGTGATGTGCCCAATAAGAAAAACAGGAATCATTGCCTCCTTCGCGAAACGCTGCAACTCTCCAGCACATTCTCTTATTTGTGAAACAGAACCCGCCGTCGACTCAATGCTCGGAGAACGCAGCGTTTGAATAGAATCGATGACACATAAATGCGGGCGCAAGTTCTTAAAGTGTGCAAATATTCGATCCGTACTGGTTTCTGTTAATAAATAACACTCATCGTTTTCAATGCCAATTCGGTCGGCGCGCATTCGAATTTGTTGCTCGCTTTCTTCTCCAGAAACATAGGCGATTCGAACTCCCTTCATTTTCAAAGCAACTTGCAGCAAGAGAGTCGATTTTCCAATACCTGGTTCTCCCCCAATCAGCACAATAGATCCCGGTACAATTCCTCCACCCAAAACTCGGTTGAGCTCTGTATCACGCGCAGAAATACGAGCTTCCTTGCGCGCCACCACTTCGGTGATTTTTACAGGCCCTGAGGTCGAATGCAAGCCAGTATTCGCTCCTTTCCCCTTTGGTTTGGCCACCACCACTTCCTCCACGAAAGTGTTCCACTCGCCACAAGACGTACACTTACCCAACCACTTTGCAGATTCAAATCCGCAAGACTGACAATAAAAACGTGTTTTTGCTTTCGCCATTTTTCAAAAATAAGAGGAGGCTGCATTTATTACTTACCAAACAAGCATCCTCAATGGAAGAGACAAAAAAAGCTCGAACACCTGTGGCATTCGAGCTCGCTTTTTTATTTATTACTAAATGATTAGAATCTCGGACAAGTAACTGGTGGAAATCCACGTCGACCTACTGGCTGACAATCCAACTCATATACCAGCGAAAATTCTGCACCACCTTGAGAGTTTGAGGCTCTTTGCAAGTCAGACAAAACATTCAAGTCATAAGATAATCCAAATTTGAATCCGCTGAACTCAGCACCAAGTAATACAGTAATCGCATCTTGGTGTCGGTAAGCAGCACCTAAGTATAAAGCAGAAGCAGAACCGCCTCTTCTCGTATCGTTAAAGTGGAACCCGAAGTTTGTTCCAACCAC
>CALFBW010000030.1 GCA_937951415.1 uncultured Chitinophagales bacterium
GTGCAAGTATTTCTGCTGCTGCAGACCGTGTGGATTATGCGATTACGCTCAAGGATAGTCCTGCCTATATTGGTTCTGTTGGAATTAAGCTAACTGGAGTAGAAGAACGAAGTGCTAGTTTTAGAATAGGATTAGCTGGCAAAGAATTTTACAATAAGGGCTACGGAACAGAAGCCACTACACTTATCTTAAAGTATGGGTTCGAGATCCTGCGCTTACACCGAATTCAATTAGATGTATATGATCTAAATCCACGAGCTATTCATGTTTACGAGAAAGTGGGTTTTGTAAGAGAGGCCGTTCTTCGAGATGACTTAATTTGGGAAGGAAAATATTACAATTCTATCATTATGAGTATGCTAGAGGATGAATGGTTCGCCAAGTATAGAGAAGCTTGATTTTTTCCAAAAAATTTGTAGATATTGACTCGCTTTCACTAGAAGGGGTAAGAAAGCATTTATGAAATGAAGAAGAAATTTAGAATAGCAGCAGCTAGCAATGTCTTGATTCCTATTTATTACTTGCTAAATGAAAAGGGATTTACGCTAAATCGAACCGATAGGGGCTGGGCTGCAGAAAATGAGGAAGCAAAATTTATCGCTGAAGATTTGATGTTGTTGGCGGGCTTGATTTACTTATGGGAGCATAAGGGAGATGACTGGAAAGTTGATGATGAAAAAATAGATGCCTTTTGGGAGAAGTACTTTTGAGGTACCTTTAGGTTATTGTCAGTTCGCTGTTTCAAGCAGTATCTAAAATCCTATTATGCCTTACAAAAGAATCGTGATCTTCCAATTAGTTGCCCTCGTCCTTTGCTTTTGCAGCTGTTCGTCTATCGAAGAATCTTCCTACGAGATGCAAGTCTATCAAACTTCACAAGAGGGAGACAATCTTAAATTAATCAAGGGTAAGCGAGCCGATCAGAAGAAGAAAAGAAACCAGAAGATTGAGGTAGAAATTCAGCTGGCGGAGAAATTCCAAAAAATCATAGGTTTTGGTGCATCTTTTACGGAATCGTCAGCTTGGAACTTAGCAACGGTCCCCGGCGAAACCCGAAAGGAAGTCCTAACAAAATTGTTTAGTCCAAAAGAAGGTGCTGGATTTACTTTGACCCGTACACACATAAATAGCTGTGATTATTCAAACGGACATTACACTTACATAGAAGACGGCGATTTGGAGCTGGCTTCCTTTTCAATAAATGAAGACAAAAAAGGTTTTTCTGGAAATGAAAACGCGCAAGTGCAAGGGGTGGAACTCGTAGATTCGACCTACGATCTAATTCCTATGATCCTAGAAGCTCAATCTATCCCTGGAGCTGATTTTCGCATCATTTCTTCCGCTTGGAGCCCTCCATCTTGGATGAAAGCCCATGAAACAGGAATAATGACCAATGGCTCATTGAAGTCCGAACATTACGGCCTTTGGGCGAAATACTTGTCGAAATATCTAAGTGCTTATAAGAAAGAAGGAATAAATATCTGGGGAATTACGCCTCAAAATGAGCCCTTACATGCACACGATGCACGCTGGGATAGCAATGGATTTACACCAGAACAAGGACGTGACTTTGTGCGAGATCATTTGGGTCCGCAGCTCGAAAAAGATGGACACCTTAAGGTCGGCGATTTAGATGCGGGAGTGCGGATATTGATTTACGATCACAATAAATCAATGATGAACAATTATGTTACTCCTACCTACGAAGATGCTGAAGCGTCGAAATATGCTTGGGGAACTGCCTTTCATTGGTATGCCAGTTCCGGTCTCGAAAAAGAGGATTTCTACGGAAGCGAGCTAGATAAATTACACGAAGCATGGCCGGAAAAAGGGATGATCCATACAGAGTCAAGCATCGATATCGATGTCAATGATCCCATTGGACAATATTGGAGAGAGAGTACTGATTACGCCGGTAAGTTCGTGCCTTTCGATACCTACGCCTACGATATTATCACAGATCTAAATCATGGAACACAAGGCTATGTTGAATGGTGCGTTATTTTAAGTCATAAAGGTCAGCCAAATCCTTACGATAATTTTAACAGCGCTCCAGTGCTAATCAACCCGAATACAGATGAGGTAATTTACACGCCGCTTTATTATTTATTAAGCCATTTTAGCAAATTCATCAGACCAGATGCAATTCGATTGGGATTGAAAGGAGATAAAGTAGAAGGACTCATTTATACTGCCGCTCAAAATGTCGACGGGTCAATTGCTGTAGTCGTTTTTAATAAAAATAAAAACAGTTACGACTTGTCATTATCCTTGGAAGGGCAGGATTATGAAGTAGCTATTGGACCAAGAACCATGCAAACCATCCATTTAAGAAGTAAAAAATAAAATCGGCAATATATTGCACAAGATTCCTAAAAGGTAGACAGCAATTTCGATAGAAAATACTGTTGCAATGAGAAATAAAAAGCACTTAATCTTTTGTCCCTTTTAGCAGCGTTTTTTATTTCGAAGCGCCTATCAATCAATCGCAGGTGGATTGGCTGGAAAGGTTCCACATTTTGGTGCTACAGGTGAAGGAGCTGTG
>CALFBW010000031.1 GCA_937951415.1 uncultured Chitinophagales bacterium
CTAAACCCATTTTTATAGAGGCTTCTTTCACAAAAGGCGCTGAAAAATCTCCCAGGAATTCTGCTTCAAAGCCGCAGGTTTCAAATTCCGACTCGTCTTCCTCGTACTTCGCGGAAGTCTGGTGGGCTGCTTTTGTTTTGGAAATCGGTACATGGTTGATCGTGTAAAAACCAGTTGCTTTTATATTGGTATAGGTATCTCTTCGAACTTCCCCCGAAGGTCGACAAAGCATACCAATTAAAGGCGGATTACTGCCCATGTGAAAAACAGAACTAAAGATGGCGAGATTGTCGATTCCTTTCGCACTCTTTGTCCCAATCAAATTGGCAGGCTTAATGCCCGTAATCGAATTCACAATGTTGAGCTTCTTGATGCGATCAAGCGCGTTGAGGGATTTCTGGTCGAATCGAATCATACTACACGGGTATTTATTAACTAACTATGCTCTCAATAAAACCCAAACGCACAGATAATGTTTAGTCGATTTTAAGCATTGCGGCGACGCATTCTCTTGGGGCCGTACCACAGCCAAAAACCGGTCACAGTAAAAGTGAAAAGCGCCAATCCCATCAGACTGGTATAAATCAATTTTATCCAACCCTTTGTTCCGAGGTAATGATCGATAATGGAGCCGTCGTGGATGTTTTCTATGAGATCGGAACGTCGGTTTCCGATGTGCAACAAGTCGCCTGTAGCTCCATCCAGCTGGACTCCATAGTAGTGTTCATCGTAGACAAACTTGACCATACCTTTCGATTGACGCACGTCAATGCGATTGATCTCGGTAGAAAGTCTTGGGGATACTTCACTAGCCAAGTAGCTATTTGCCAAAACATGCAAACTGTCTAAGGGCAGCCATTCCGATAAAACTGTACTCGTACCCTTTCTCGATTGTGGCAGCAGCAAATCGCCGCTGTGCTTTTTCCAACCTAGAAGTGTTCCCGAGATAGCAATAATAGCGAAGAAGACAAACAATAAAATACCCGTCGTTCGATGCACTTTACGCACCGCCCGTAGCAGCTTTGCTTCCTGTCTTCTCTTACTGTCTCCCATGAATGTCGCCCCTTAAGGCTCTTTCTTCAAATGCTGCGCAAAATACTACCTTCTACTCGCTTTCTGCCAGAAATCATTCAGGAAGGACTGCTAGAAAACAGTCTGTCATTCTTAGCAGCTTAACAAAGTAAATCCAAGAGATGCTGTTGGGTATCCCCTGCTTCTTTGTCCAGCCATTGATTTAAGCATTCGTGCAAATCTCCGAGCGGATTAATGCACAACTCCCCTTCAAAACCACTTTCGGGATCGGCTACTACCTTCAAATGCAGCAAATGTCCATCAAAGTCGTCCATGCGCACCAGCAATCCAAAGTATGCACGATGCAATACATTCGCTAAGCGCTTTTTCACCGATAGCTTTTGCGCGTCATTCAAAGTCGCATCTCGATCTACTAAATTCACTTCCCGCTGTAACTCTTTCAAAAATGCTTGGGCAGTCATTTTACCGAACAGGGCGTTAAAGTAATTCACGCGTTCCAACTCGTCAGCCGGTATTCCCGCTAAGACCTTCTTCCGTGCATCCATTCTCGCCTGCAAAAACTGGCTTAATTCATCATCTTCCATTTACACCCATTTATTTATTAGCAACAAATTTTTCTAATTGTCCTTATTCCGTATTTTTTCTCGAATCACTTTTCCCAAAGGCTGATTGGTACGTTTAGCGAGTAGCCAAGACAACACATCCAAATACGTAAACGCCGTCTTTTGGAAATCGTCCTTTTCCATCGCGTTCATTTTTATTAAGTAAGCATCCATCACAGCCTTTCTGTCTCCCAGAGGTGACTTCAATAAATCCTGAAACAAGTCAATGGTCACTCTCGCCAGTTTTGCTTCCTTGTCTTTTCCTCGAATGTATTGCTTGTAATTTTTCAATTGAATTTCCAAACCTTCCAAATCTTCCTCTTCGTAACAACACATCATAAACATGATTCGCGCATAAATCTGAAGATCTGTACGCAATCCTGGCATTTCATTATTCACAATAAAATTGAGGTAAAACGCACAATCGTTCCAACGACCAAATCCAAAATTTATCCACGCAATTTTAAAATAAAAAAGCAATATTCGATGTGTATCTACTCGATCCCCGTAGCGTTTTATCCGCTTCAATGTTTTGGGTACGAGTGTCAAAGCTCGAGCAAATTCCCCTTTCATCATTGCCTCATTTAATCGACAAGTATGAACATACAAAAAGGAAATAATCTTGGAGTTATCATCAAACTTTTTGTAGTTAGATTTTCGCAATTTTTCAAACTCAGGAAGGTATTCTTCAAAGCCGACTAAATCCTTTAAATGATAACAAGCCGTAAGGACATAATGATATCCACGCATAAACAGATCAATGTCACGATGTACCATATAAGGTTCTTCCTTAAAAGCATTGATCCATTCGATTGCTGCCATTTTACAGGCTTCAAAATCAAGCTGTAAATAGTGGTACCAGACATAGGTTTGACTCAAATAGATTTGTTCAATTCCTCCTAACTCTTTTTGAGCAAAACCATCGATCCTGCCTTTATAGTTTTTCCTTAAATCCGCTCTCTCCTGATCATTTTTCTTGTGTCCATGTTTGAGGTAGGCAGCATGTAATTCCATTCGTAAATTGCTGATAGAAACAAGATTATTTACCCGTTCCTGAATGGCAGCAGAGCTAACAGACAATTCCTGAGCTTTCACTCGACCACTGCGTGTAATATGACGCGTTTCTATAATCTTCTCGAACTCAACAATGGTCAAGTGCATGAGATTAAGATCATGCCTAATGGCCTCACGCTTCGCCATCACCAAGATTTTCAAAGCTTGATGCACCAAGCCTTTGCCATATAAAATGTAGGCAAAATCGATGTGCTCTCGAACTTGAATGTTTGCCCTTTTCGACTTGTGAATGATGCGAAGGCTCGCCATTATCTGCCCGTACAAGTGCCGCTTTAGGTTGGCATATTGCGTTTTACTCATTTTGGGCAGCAGCTCCATTATTTGCTGATCGGAAGCTTGCTTTTGCTTTTCTATGCTGTTGAATAAATCTAAGAACTTGAGAGACTCTCCTTGTTGGTTCCGACGAGCATAAAGTCGAAACTGCCGCTTTTCTGCCTTGGTTAAGGTAGAAATGAGTTGAATTAATGCGTCCGTCTGAGAGATGGGCATAACAAAATTAGAGTTCTAAGTGATTGATTACCAAGAATAAAAACAAAACATTGCTGTTCCAGAAAACACAAAATAGAATATAAGCTGCAATACTGCTACATTTTTCACTACTAACTTGTGATCGTAATGAGGAAGTTAAGCTACTAATGCACGCACTTCTTCTTTCGATTTGCTAGATGCAATTCGTTCTTTTAAAATATTTCGGTTTAGGTGTTCCCCAAGTTTGGCTACAGCGGGAATCCTAATCTGGTTTGGTTGGTTTTTTTATGGTTCCGCGCTACTTGCCCTTGGATTATCGATATCAGATGGATATAGAGTCCACGGCAAGAGCCGGATAATAAAAATACTAATTTTCTATATCTCGCTCAGGTAGAAACAACTCCGCCATCATGCAGCGAGCTGAACCCCCTCCGATGGTTTCTATTGTTTTTATCTCTTGAGGCAATAATTCCGCATATTGCTCTATTTGCATTTTCTGCTTCTTTGTCAAACTATCATAGGCCGACTGCGACAGCACCAAGAGTTTTTTGTTATTTCGCGTATGGACTGCTAACATATTTCCCGCAAAATTATTCATTTGCTCGTAAGAAATATCAACGATTTCATGTCCAGCTTTTTCCAAAGAGTTCACGACCATTGCTCGTTCATCTTTGTCTGCGATACTCTCCAAACAGATAACAGTGAAGCCCTGAGCAATACACATCATCACATTCGTGTGGTAAATCTCTTTACCCTGCTGATCTAGTGCATAAAAGAAGACAGGTTTGTACTGAATAAATTTACATAAAGCCAAGAATACTTCTTGATTCGTACGCACCGAAATACAGGCATAAGCAGTCTTCTTCTTATGATCGAAAACAATGCTTCCCGTTCCCTCTAAGAATTTATTTTCTTTTTCGTAAAAAGAGAAATCTACTATCTTATTTATTTCAAAATCATCCCGCAAACCATCTAGAATGTCTCTCCTTCGCTCAATCCTTCGATTTTCCGTACACATAGGATACAAAACCACCGTTCCATCAGGGTGAAAGCTCACCCAATTATTCGGAAAAACAGCATCTGGTTTTATTGGCTCATCTGTATCTTGAGCAACGTAAACATTTACGCCTTTAACATTCAATAATTCTGCAAAGCGATCAAACTCCTTAATTGCTTCTTCGCTTAAATCTTCGGTATCAACCGCAGCTGCTGTATTTTGAAAAGCATTGGACAGTGCAGTTTCGGCATTAAATCCAAAGTTGGCAGGTCGTACTAATAGTATATTTCTCGTAGTTTGCTTCGTTCTATTCATCTCTTAAATGTTCCCGGTAATTCTTTCCCTTTTTATTTCTACAAAAACAAGTCTCAACACTTCGTTTTGGAATGGCTGCATAAGTGCCTGAAATTAAACTGTTTCCCGACGACAAAGCCTTTTTCAGCAATACGAAGTAGAAAACGCAGACAAAGCGAGACTTTGGAGAGGCTTTCTAACTAGTTTTGAAAATAGCAATGTCGTCGGGAAACAGCTCATATCGGATAGTTATATACTTAGCATCCCTTTGCTTTGAGATCTCTTTTATTTATTAGCAATAAATACTTAAAGTGAATTAGCTCTTTCTAATGGCATTGTCATACAATGTGATCCTCCACGAGCTCTTGACAATTCATTGGAAGGAATCATAATGATGGCATTTTTTATTCCCTTTATCAAGCGCTTGGTTTTTACCTCATCCATTTTATTTACAGCAATAAAACGAATCAAATCTGATGCATGAATCAAGTGATTTAAGTCCATTTCTTTACCGTTACTGTCTCTAGTATCTCTAAATCGCTCTATATTCCGCTCTACAATAAATGCTACAAAATCCTTATTCGCACTTACTGGCTCGCCTTTCATGATTTCATTGAAATGCAAAGCAGTACGATAATTCCTATCATAACCTACAGAAACTCCTGGACGAAGCGTCAATAAATTACAGGCATCTGTCCACTGTTCTCTACTATCGAATGGAGGCACTCCTCTTCCACTCAAAGCGAATTTTACTTTAGAAGCCGATGAAACCCCAAACTCCTTTACAGAAATCTGAGTCAACAAATCATGTACGCCTTTTGGTCGCTGCTTGTAATGACAATCTGATTTTTTATACTTCAAGCCTTTCGCATCGGTTCTTAGCAAGAAATCCAATTTGCGAAATTTGACCTTAATAGCTCTGCGTTGTTTATCCGTCTTAGCGGCTTTGTATTGTTTCTTTAATTTCTTCCCTTCTTTGCTTAAGCAAAACTGAAAAATTCCTACGCCTTTTTCTCGTTCAATTTGACTAGCAGATTTATGCTGCAACTCATCGTTGTAGTTCTTCGAACGCCAGCTTTCAATACTTTGCTGTTCCTTCCAGACTTCGGAAAGTGGGCTATGCAACACCCATACATCTTCTCGAATGTGTGTAAAGACCGTATCAATGTGCATTTGGGAGCGCTTTTCTCCAATCTTAATCACCGATACGATGTCAATCCCGTCAGGATTACCCGTCTTAATGTTTTCCCAAAAGAGGCGATGAACAATTTTTTGAATAGCATAAGGAGAAGTTCGCTCACTACAGCCAATTAAAACATGACGATCAGAAATCATCATAATATCTCCACCTTCGTAGCTTACTCGATGTTCCGGCTGAATCTTTTCTTCTAATTGAAAATAATCATCGTCTTCAGAAACTGCGATGATTTTTTCTTTTTGTTTTTCTAGCAATAAATTCTCGGCGATAAAGCGACAAAGGCGCACTTCACGACCTCGAATGTCATATTTGGGCTTGGTAATTAAAATATGATCTCCAATGGTTACGCCAATATCTCTAGTAAAAATAAAGTTGGGTATTGGAGGAAAAATAAATCGAATATCGTCCTCGTCTCTGCGGTGAACTTTTCCTTTTTTATCTGCTTTGTACTCCAATTTTCCTGTGAGCAATGTTTTTACCAATTCCACTGCAAATTGATAATCATTTGCCGCGGCGGCTAACATGTGCAGCAAATCATCTCTTCGCTCCGGGTGTAAACGCTCGATGGAAGCAATACTAATGACTAGATCGCGAGCAGCTATTTGCTTCGTCTGAATTAACTGCTGTAATAGAAATTGCGTATCCACAACCCCTGATGCATCCACTCCAGCCTCGGCCATGTAATGATCAAGCTTTTCAGGATTTGTTTGCAAAAACTTCTTCCCAGCTTTATTCTTTCGCAAATTCGATTCCTTATCAAAAGCAAAGCTGCCTCCTTTAAACAAAAGTCCGGGACTGAGGAACAACATTAAAGTCGCTTGAAAAGTTCGGTATTCCAGCTGCGTAGCTTTCACATCAAGAATATCATCATACAACCAATCGTGCAATTTATGGGCAGGCACATTGCCAATCCCACCGTCGGGACTGTGCACCATTACCTTCTTTAAAGGGAAAATTTCAGATCTGTTGTTTATTTTATTACTCATTAGAGAAGTCTTATTCTATTTAAAATGGGAATGGCTTTAAAAATAAGAAAGCCCCTTCGGGTTTCGCACTTTTTAAAGCAACTATTCTGCCGTAAATGTTCTTTGGGCAATCAGGTTCACCCAATTATCATCGGTGACGCCCATGAGGGTATAATTGTAGTTTCCTCCTAGCTCCAATTGTGGATTCCAATCGTTGGGCGTTACATTAAAAACCACATTACTCAAATCGTAAAATTGCCAATTCTTTTCCGTGGTATAGGTCCCTGAAATGGCTTGATTCCCATTATCCGCATCGCTGATCACGTGAAAATAAATCACGTTGTCGCTGGCTGATCCATCCTGAAAAGTAAAAGCAGGTGCTAGCGCCTCCGTTAAATCAATTTCTACATTATCTGGCAATGATTCCGATGGCTGCTCATTTACTCGAACGTGCACAGCTTTGCAATAATAAATAGAATCGCCCACTTCATAGGAAACTCTTGCCCAAAAATCCGTGTTACTTTTACCCACCAAAAATCGCTGCAAAAAGCCCCCAAACAATAATTCGCGATCCAGTTCTACTTCCTTATAGTTCGACAAATCACTGGTATCCTGTCCTTCTAAAGCGAAATATCGAAAATTACTTGCGCCGTCAAGTGGATAGAAAAACATGCTAATGTCAGCTACTTCTTCAGAATTGTCCATGAGATGACCACCAGCTGCACAGGCTACTAGTTCATCCGATTGAAAAAAATCAGCATTTTCATCTAAATAGAATTGCAAGGAATCACTTTCTTGTGCAGCATCGTCGTCACCGCAGCCAAGTGTTCCAATAAATAAAAATAAAGCCAAAAATAAAAAGGAAGTAAATCTGAAATTGTATTTTTTATTAATCATTCTCATTGTTCTAAAATTGAAAGACTCCATAGCTCTATTCAAGA
>CALFBW010000032.1 GCA_937951415.1 uncultured Chitinophagales bacterium
TGTTGCATTTATTACTTGAATGCAGGAATAAAAAAGTCGACTAGCGAAAGTAAAACAGTCCAAAGGAAAACTGAAAATAAGAAAACAGAACGCGTCTCTTTTAAATTGATCAACAGTTCGGATAAAACGATTTCACTTTTAATTCCTTCTGTTATGAATCCCAATTTATCACCAAATTCAAGCAGTGGAGTTGACTTGAAAATTGGACAAAAAATATTCTTCAAGAAAGGTATGAAGAAGTACGTTTTACTAGAAGTAGATGAGCGTATCATCGAAGGAAGCTCCATTGATGTAGTTCCTATCTTGAAAGAACGCATGGCAGCATTGGGACTGTAAAATACTTCTATTCCCAAGTCCTCATTTATTACTTACTTCTATGGAGTATTTTCTAATAAATAAAAGGGTAGTCAGCATGAGCCGACTACCCTTTTATTTATTTCAGGTTGCTTTCAATGAGCAACATTTATTTATTTCTTCAATCTTGGATCCAGTGCATCGGTCAATCCTTCTCCTACGAGGTTAAAGAAAGTCACTGTAATAAAAATAGCAAAACCTGGAGCGATAACTAACCACCAAGCGGACAAGTTTTGTCTCGCCAAATTCAGCAATGATCCCCAAGTAACCGTTTCCGCCGGAACTCCTAATCCGATAAACGAAAGGAATGCTTCAATCAAAATAGCAGCTGCAATTCCGAAAGCCAATGAAATTAATACTGGCGATAATGCATTGGGAATAGCGTGTCGCAACATGATTCGAAGATCGCTAAATCCTAGAGCTTTTGCAGCTTCCATATATTCCAAAGAACGAACCCGCAGTAATTCTGCACGTATCAAACGCGCAATACCTGTCCAAGAGGTTAAGCCAATTACGATCATTACCAAGATTAATGATGGCTTTGCTACTGCCACAATAGATATGATCAAGAATAAGCGCGGTACTGAAACGACAACCTCAATTAATCGAGAAATAGCTAAGTCAATAGGGACGTTCATTTTAGCACCCAAGAACGGTATTTTTTTGAGCGCAAATGCCAAGAGATTTGCAAGAGCCATGATCCCGAAGAAGATCAATGCACTCAAAAGCAGTTGCCCCATCACTGCAAAAACTCCATTACCAGCTGCATCAGACAATGCATAGCTTCGAGTCATAAATGCATAAAAAATAGCAATAAAAAAGGCTATTATATTGAGGAACATCCTAATCCGCGACATCCTCAAGCCATTGTCTCCAAAGTAACCGGCAAAGGTTCCAAGAATAATTCCAATAACTCCTGCAATACTCATGGATATTAATCCTACCGAAAGGGCTATTCTGGTGGCATGAATCATACCTGATAACACATCCCGCCCCAAGCCATCGGTGCCAAACCAATGCCACCAGCGGGTTGACTTGACCCGTTGCTCCGCGGTGGGCGAAGTAAACTGCGCATTTTTCATGTCCTGATTCCTAGGACCATATGGAATTAGAGGAAAAATGACGGAGTCATATTCCAAGTCTTTCCAAGTAACATTTTGGAGCTCTTTTGGCCAAGAAGTAAGCCCCAAAGCCACTCCATAACTGTTCAGTACTGGAAAATAAGTGGTGCCGTTGTATTTCGCATACAAAGGCTTTTCATTAGCAACAAAATCTGCTACCAAAGCTACAAAGGCTAAGGCTCCAATCATGTACAGGGAAAACAAGGCACGTTTATTTTTCTTAAACTGCCGTTTCACATAAGCCCAATAACCTTGGTCTAATTCCTTGACCTGTTCTCTACTATCGCTCATTATAATTAGTGCTTCCTATTAAAATTTGAAAAGGCTCTTACTACTTTTTATTCGAGTAAGAAATACGTGGATCTACCACTGCATATAAAATATCGGCCACCAAATAACCAATTAGGGTTAGGATGGCTGAGAACATCATTACTGCAAATACGATTGGATAATTTCTGGCTACTACGGCCTCGTATCCTAATTTCCCCATTCCTGGAATAGAGAAAATGATTTCCAAAACGATACCTCCACTAATGGCTAGCGGAAAAACGCTTGCAAAAATAGTAATGATTGGCAAGAGTGAATTTCTCATGGCATGTTTCCAAGTTACCGTTCGATCGTCCAAGCCTTTTGCCTTAGCAGTTCGCACATAATCTTGGCTCAGCACCGTTAACATTCCCCCGCGCATTTGTCGAGATAAGAATGCCAATCCACCATAAGACCAACAGATTAATGGTAAGAATAAGTAGTAGGCCAACTCTTTTATATCACTAAAGAAACCACCTTCTAGGTCTGGAGAGAAATAGGGTGGAAACCAATCGAAGTAATCTCCTCCACAAAAGAAGCTGATCGCCATTACAGCAATCCAAAAACTAGGCATAGAGTAAAGAATAAATAGAATGGTAGTAATTAATTGATCCGCAATACTTCCATTATTCTTAGCAGAAAAAACACCTAGAGGAATAGCAATCAGGTAAGTAATAAGCATAGACAAGACACTAATAATAAAAGTGTATTGAATAGCTTCCCAAAGTACAGTTCCAACTGGTCGTCGATCACGGTACGATTTGCCAAAATCTCCACGAATAAATCCAGCACTTGCCCAATTCCCATCGTCTTTTCCGAACCATGGTTTATCACCGAAAAACCATCTATGATATTGATTATTTGTTCCGTAAAACTTTAGCTTCGGAATATAATACTTGTAGCTAGTGGCATTGTCAACCATCCCTTTGTATTTATTCTTCAAATCATCCAATGGTCCTGACAGGGCAGCTAATGATGGAGCTTTTGCAATTTGCTTTTCGATATTCGCAAAACTGGATTGAAGACTACCATCTTCATGTTTGGTCATCACTTCATTAATCGACTCCTTCAAAGAGATGAGAGGCGTTCTATTGAGCGAATCTTTTTTTACCGAAAATGTTAACTCTTCCAGCTTTCTTGTTGCTGAGTAATACGCAGAAATTTCATTCCAATTACCATACTCGTAAGTCAAGCGGTTCAAATTATCACGCTGAAACTTCTTTGCTACTTTGTGAAGTGTATCCGTTCCTGCCGCATTAGACATGGCAAAATAAAAGATGGGTAAATCTAAGCCGAGCTCTTTTCTCAAATCTAGATAGGCCTTTTCAGATGCTTGCAAATTTGCTGCTTGTCCATCGCCCGATTGCGAGGTAAGCATTTGCTCAACTGGATCTCCTGGGGCATTTGTACTGATGGCAAATGTGATCAAGGAGATCACCAACAATGTTGGTATAAATATGAGCAGTCGCTTCAGTATGTACTGTAGCATAATTACTTATTCGTTAATGAAAGAAAAAGATAGCATTTTATGTTAAAACGCCAAGTATTAATGAGATGCACTTGCACCAGAAGCTACAGTATAACCTCCAGGATAATGTCCTGGATCACGAGAACTTAAGCCCAAATTATCAAATCGATTGTGAATCGCTAAACGCTGACCACTGTTGAACATGAAAATGTAAGGTACTTCTTCGTGTAACAATTCTTGCCATTGCTTATAAAGCACTGATCTTTTAGCAGGATCCAGTTCAGATACAATGTCTTCAATTAATTTATCGCTTTTTGCATCTCCAAAGCCTGTGTAGTTTGAACCACCGTTGTAAGACTCAGTATGCCATATTTGCTTTGGATCACTAGGACGAG
>CALFBW010000033.1 GCA_937951415.1 uncultured Chitinophagales bacterium
TAATTGGTCGCTGTTAGGTTGTAAGTAATAACATCACCAGGTCGGAATTCGGCCAAATCTACCGTTTTTGACAAAAGAATCACATCGTCGCAGCTAGGAGCAAGATCAAAAGCTTCCGTTCCGTCACAGCGGTCATTGCTGCTTCCTTGATCGGCGCTGAAGCCCAAACCTCTGGTCGCAAAAACTTGCCAAATAAGGCATTGATTCGCACCCCCATTCAAATTTTGATCTGCTAATAAAATGGCGTCTCTACCATCTACAAATCCAGGACTACAAGGCTGTAGTTTCATGCCCAAAGTCACTAGCTCCATAGCCATATTGTTTCCACCCGTTCCATTATACACATCAGAATCAAATCCGTAGTTATCGATTAAAGCCCAAGTCAAATCCCAAAGCATTGTAGACCACACGAATCCAACTCCATGAGGTACTGTTACTTCCCCATTACATAAATCACCGTAGGTATAAGCGTTTACTCCAAAGTCAGTAGAATAACGAGCAGGGCGAATACCCAATCCTGTTGTAGGTTGCGCTTGTACATAAGTTCCTACTCCTCGGAGGTCAGTCCCTGCATCACCCGGTTCAATGGTCATCACCATACCCATCCAGTCACTCCAACCTTCTCCCATCTGCTCTTCATTAAAAAGGCATCCCGCTTGACTAGGGCCACCTGTGAGGCGAATGGAAATTCCGTGTCCATATTCATGAGCAATAATTCCATTGTCCAAATCAGAATCTAGAGTAATGGTTCCATTGTCGGACAAGGAAATATTTGGATTACTTGTCGCACGAATCGCTTGACAATCTTCGTAGGAAATCATGACAGATGGAATATTTATTGTTGAACTAGGCGTTCCATTCATACCCATTACACCTGCACCCGGCTCATTGTTACAAATAACACAAGCAATTGCTCCGGCAGCTTGCGCATTTATTACCTTTTGAACAAACTGACAAGTACCTCTATCAATAAGGGCAACATTCCCTGAAATTACACCTCCATTTACCACAGCATTGCAAGCAAGAGTTGGGTTAGCAGTTCCATCACTAATCTCCACCAAGCTTCCAGAGATACTTGCTGGCGCACTTGGCACTGCAGCTCCAAAGGTTGCAGCTCCAGTTATGTAAGATCCAGCAACTGAAGCTGGACTATTAACGGTCATATTGTAGCCTGCTCCTGTTTGCCATTCAAACATTTGCATTCGGCCGCTGCTTCCGTCAGGCGGAGCACTAAAATTTGCATTGTTTTGAGAGCCTGCATCGGCTCCGTCTTGGGCATCCGATAAAACAGCATCATTACCAGAGCCGCCTTTTCCAAAATTGTTCACTTGAAAATTACCAGATGTCTCATCAAATCCATATTGATACCAGATGTCGTGCATAAGATTGGTCCAATAAAACAAGTTCGTGATGGCCAAATCCTGGTATTGATTTGGCTGATCTGTGGCATTAAGCGGAAAATTGAAATCTAAACTTCCCGAAGCAGGAGAATATCCTCCACTATCATTTCCATCTCTATCTTCTACAGCTAAGCAATTATTGCCAGTTAAAGAGGTGTAGCTGTTGAATCCTGTATCGTGCCATCCCAAGGGGCTCGCATTGGTTGCGGAAAGCCAAGGAGCATTCGAAATTGCTTGATTACCATGCGAAGGACTTTCCAAAGGAAGTGGAAAAACGAAATAGTCATTCGCTGCCATTGGAACTGAAGGACTTGCTAGAGCACTAGGAGCCTTGATCGCTTCAATTTTACTCGTATGCTTGTGGTTCACACTACAGCCGCCTCCCTCGTCAAACTTGCAGTAAACCGTCCAATTTTGCTGTTCCAAAATTTCCCCTGAGCTTGCATCAACTCGTATACTCCAGTGGTCGCTGCTGTTTTTCGGTCGCAAGCTAATGTCCCAGCACAAGAATACTTTATCTACGTTTTCGTCAAAATGATAAACGAGTCGAAGCTTTATGTTGTCTTTCGCTAAATCTCCTCCTTCCCATTCTTGGATTTGCTCCACACCAGAAGGTGAGATAGACAATTTCCCAGGAGGATCGTTTCTTCTCAGATTATTTGCCACCGCTTTTATAGCAGCTTCAGGAGAAATACTAGCTTCCCTTGCATTCACTTTACTCACCAGCTGTTCTACAAAATTTTGATCTTGCCTCAGCATTTCAAAGCTCTCCGAAAAGTGAATAGAAGCATAAGTGTTAAACACCTCTAGCCCATTGTGCTCTTGCTTCAAATACACATGCCAAAGCCCAGATTTTTTGCTTTGATACGCATCTGTAATTCGAAGCGTGTTTCGATCTGTCTTGGGGAGTTTTTTAACAGCAGCATCTCTTTGAAAATATTGCTCAGCTAAATCTTGCGGCTGCTGTCCAAATACAGCCAAACTGACAAACAAAAGTAAATACAAACTACTGCGTAGAATCGATGTCATCGATAAATGATATTGGTATGAGAGAAAAATAATTGCTATAAATACTTGTGGTAGTAATCAGCAATTCTACCTATTTACTACAATCCAAGTACGAAAAAGTTAGCAGAAGAAAAGGCGAGTGTCTGCTAACATGCTCCGAAGATAAATAATTCCCCCATGCACTATTTGTCAGCATAATGCCAAAACACCCTTAAGCCTTCTGTATGAAGGGTTTAATTTAGTAAAAGTGCATAAAAAGCTCTTGTTCTACTTCCATTTATTGAACAAGCTACTCCCTACTACTTTATCTAATATTTGTCCTTCTAGGGGAGCGTAATTTCATTGTGCCCCAATTTGGCCTTGTTGCGAAACCAAGTATCATAATCGGTCGTTTGAACTACGCCATCCAAATTGCCATCAGCGGTTGCATAAGTGTTCAAAATTGACGGATCAGTGCTCCAAACATCATAATCGGTCGTTTGAATGCTCGCATCTGGAAGGTAGTCTCCCGCATAAAGTCCGAAACGACCATTGTTCAAGGACGTTACTTGCTCTGGTCCATAAGCTGAGCTTTGTGTAGTAGTGAAGTCATGAGTCATAGTGGCACTCGTTATTATTGGGCTATCCGTCATGACATCAAGATGGTTTCGATGGCGAAGTACAAAATAATACGAGCTTCCACCACTTAACGATGAGAACAAAACTCCAGGGGTTCCATCCATTGAAACTACATCTCCATTTATTAGTAAAAAAGCTAATTGCCTTTCCACCATAGTCGTGTTTGGGCCGCCTGAATTTACAGGAGTTCCAGACCTTGCTTCTACCAAAACATAATCAACGGCATTAGCAGGAATTGCGGCTTGGCTTGGTAGTGCTGCAAATCCTGTAGCATTCCAAGGACTGCCGGTGTAAGGATGAACAAGCGGCAATAAACCCGCTGTTCTAAGCGCATTAGACATTTGCCCACTGGCAGCATCGTAATTGCCTTCCAAAAAGGCTTTCAAATAAACGCGATTGCCAAAACCCTCATCAATTTGTCCATCACAATCGTTGTCAATTCCATCGGCTATTTCTGTTGCTCCAAGAAAAGCACTTGCTTGTCCATCGTTGCAATCGTTGCCATTGCTAACAAAACCAGAAGTACCCGTACAAAGATCTATGGGAAACGCTCCGTCTCCAAAGCCATCACCATCAATATCAGGATAGTAAGTGTTGGTAGCACAGGCGCTGGAGCTAAAACAGATATTATCAATAAATAAATTTTCGGCAAGTACGCCTTCCGTTTTAACCACAAACTTTAGACGCATCGTTTTACCTGCATAGGCATTCAAAACAATTTGATCGTTTCTCCATTCTGAGCAGTTACTCGGCTCAAAGCCTGGAGGGAAAGTCGATCCTTGCAGGAGTGTATGCAAAGGATCTGAAGAAGGTGTTGTTGGAAAAGGCAAGCATGTTTGTGTAGGAAAATGATCGTTCTTGTAATAAATGGAAGTCCAATTGCTTCCACAGTCATCCGTTGCGAATACTTCTAATGACATCACGTAATTGCAATAAAGCGGCCGGCGGTGTGAAAGGTCAAAGCTCACCATTGCCGAGGCTTGGTTAGTTAAGTCAATCACCGGGCTGGTGAACATCCAATTTCCAGGCCCCGAAGCGGAAGGCTGAGGTCGCAACACCAAAAAATCGTTGCCATTAAGTGCACAGGAGTTGGTCGCATCTACCTCCCCCTCGGCACCCACAGAACTTGACACAAAGGTCCAGTCGCTTGGCAAATTGCCCGATTCGAAATTGTAACAAGTGTTGCTTGCCGTTACTGTCT
>CALFBW010000034.1 GCA_937951415.1 uncultured Chitinophagales bacterium
TGCTGATGCACCGAAAGTGGAAGCTCCTGCAGTAGAAACCAAAGTTGAGGAAGTGGTAGAAGCCGCTCCTGAAACCACCAAGGTCGAAACGCCAGTCGTTGATGCACCTAAAGTGGAAGCGCCCGCAGTGGAAACCAAAGTTGAGGAAGTGGTAGAAGCCGCTCCTGAAACCACCAAGGTCGAAACGCCAGTTGCTGAAGCGGATGGAGATACTGCCGACAGCAAAGATGCCTAAGTGTAGATAGTCTTAATAAAAAAGAAGGAGCGGAACACTGTATAGCAGCTGTTCCGCTTTTTTTTATAAAAGATGACTTGACTGTTTGACCCAGTTTCTGTTAAATCCGATCGGGATTTACAAACTGTACTTTAAGCGATTGCTCCTGATAGCAATTGAAGAAAGAAGTAGCAATAGAGTAGCAATAAAATAATTGCTCTCCACTTCGTAGCCATTTTTTGGTAAACGATGGAAAGCAATAAGAGGGTAGCAATTAAGAAAAGTGGAAGGCTAACATCTAGGATCACATTTGGGATTTGCAGTCGCCCAATCATTCCTGGGATGCCCATCACAGCCAAAATATTGAAGACATTTGAGCCCAAAACATTTCCCACCGCCATCGCGATGTTTCCTTTTCTTACCGCGGCAATACTAACGAATAATTCTGGTAAAGAAGTGCCCAATGCAACCGCTGTTAAAGCAATGTATTCCACGCCTATGTTAATCGCTGCAGCAATAGCTTGAATCGCTTCAATGTTGTATTTAGCAGAAAAGTAAATGAGCACGGCTGTTCCTAGCAGCCATAAAAAATCTAAGGGATTCACCTTTTCGTACTCCTCTCCTCGCTCTTCTTTGTTCCCGGCTTTACTGCGGAGAAATGCTATAACGTGATAGCTCATGTATGCCACCAATCCAAAAATACAGGCCAAAGACTCGTAAAACGAGAAAACACCATCTAGTGCGCCAAAGGTAAAGAGGAGGGTGGAAAGAACGAGGAAAATAACATCGCCGATACCTACATCAGCATGAAACTTCCCTTTGGGCGCTACAAACAAAACCACTCCCAAGACCAACAGAACATTGGTAATATTCGAACCTACAACGTTTCCAGCAACAATTTCAGAAGAACCTTCTAAAACGGCAAAGATGGAAGATGCTAATTCCGGAATTGAGGTTCCCAAGGCAACAATGGTTAATCCTATGACAAACGAAGGAATCCCCAAAGCTAGGCCAATGCGCTCGGCAGCTTCAATGAATTTATCAGCCGACCAGAGCAAAACGAATAAGCTCAGCGCGAAAATTCCAATCCACATAATCATTTCTCCCGACATCAATTTTTCTATCTAAAGCAAGCTCAAAAAAGCTCCGCAAAAGTACTTAAAACATGCAGCAATGCACTTGATAAAGTATCAGACCGTCTTTACCATCAGAAAGTCACTCAATTGTAAAAGCTTTCACTCCGACAATCCTATGACAGGGACCCATCTTTCAGTCCTTACTTTTAAACAGCTATTTATTGACTAAAATTCCAAAAGATGCGCATTATTCAAATTCTGACTTATAGTGTTTTACTTTTTTCTTTTTCATTCCTCAATGCCTCCACAGGCGAGATCGTAGGCAAGATCACCGATGCTGATACAGGTGAACCTGCTGTTGGCGTAACGGTTTATGCTAGTTCTAATGGCTTCGACTATCCTACTTTTACGGATGAGGAAGGCAAATATGTTCTAAAGCCTTTACCTCCTGGAAACTACACCTTACACTTAAGCTATCCTGGCTATCAGCCAATCGTCATGGAAAAAATTCCGATTCTAGCCGATCAGTCGGTGGTGATTGATTATGCTTTGGAAACTTTCTACGGGAATGTAATCGTAGTAAAACCCGAGCCCGAGGTGGTGGAGTATGTTCATCCTTTGATGGATCCCATTAACCCCACAGTTTGTCCTGTACTCACTGCTGAGGATCTCCAAAGAATGCCCGTGAGCAGTTTACCAGAAGCGTTGGCTCAAGCACCAGGCATCATTGTGAATGACGATGGCAGTATTCAGGTACGTGCAGCACGACCAGGTTCAACCACTTATTTAGTCGATGGCGTTAAAGTTCGCAGTTTGAGAGGCGTTCCTTTGAACGTTGTTTCTACTTCCAGAATTCTTAACTCTTTCATCCCTGCAAAGTACGGAGATACCACTGGAGGAGTGGTTTTAGTAGAAACTCACAGTTATTTTTCGCGCTAAAAACACACTTAAATCGCTTACAAACAGCTACTTAGAGGGAATAGAGTGATTTTAGTGCTGAAATGCTAAAATAAACCGAATCTTCGTTTAGACAGTCATAGAAGTAATCACCTATTTTTGAGCTATGACCAGCCTAAAGCACATATTATTCCTGATGGCCATCCTAACCGGATCGGCTTTGTTCGCTCAGGATACCGAAAAGGTCGTGAAGGACGCCTCCTTCGAATTGAACGAAAAGATGAAAGATGGAACCTTTGTGGCAACACATGTGGAAGGTACCGACACCATGCCCATCATCACTTTGCCTTTGATCGCCCTCACAGAGCGGCGCTTCGATAATGCGGAAGATCAAGCGGCTTACAATAAGTTGCGTAGACGAATCATTTTGGTGCGCCCTTACTATGAGAAAGCCATCACTTTAATGGAGGAGTTGGACAAAGCTACTTCGAGCATGGATAAAAAGCGCCAAAGAAAAAAGTACATTAAGCGACTTGAAAAACAATTGGACGGACAGTTTCGTGATCAACTTACGAAGTTGAGTACCAATAACGGAAAGGTGCTAGTGGAAATGATTGAGCGCAATCGTGAAGAATCTTTGCACTCCATGATTAAGAAACGCAAAAGTGGTTTTTCTGCTTTCTTTTATCACCGTGCAGGAAAGGCTTACGGATACGATTTGAAAGAAAAATTCGATGCTGAAAAAGACAAGGAAAGCGAGTGGTTGGATGAGATCATGACTGCCCTAGAAGAAGCGGAAGAACTGGAAAAAATGGGCATCATTGTAGACATGGGAGATTAATCTCCATTGCTACAAGTGCGCATTGCAGCGTTCTCATTTATTAGTAATAAATAAAAACCGAAACTGCTGAATTCTCTTGATTGAGGTTCAGCAGTTTTTTTTGTTTATTTAGAGCAAAATCCGCGCCTTAGCTAGAAGACACCTGGATCTAGTCCAAGTTTAATCTTTGGCAACTTACCACAGCGTGGCAACACATTACTAGTCCATCAAATTTTGTCTTCTCAAAGCTCCAGCGGAGCGACATATATTTTCTAGTTAGTCTATAGTGAGAAGCTTTCACCACAAGAACAGGTGCGGGCAGCATTGGGGTTGTCGAAATAGAAACCCTTACCATCGAGGCCAGACGAAAATTCGAGGGTGGTGCCGAAGAGATACAGGACGCTTTTGGGATCGCAAACGATTTGCACGCCTTTGTCCTCAAATACCTCATCGCCCTCCTTGAGTTGGTGATCGAAGTCCATTTGGTAAGACAAGCCCGAGCAGCCTCCACTGATCACCGAAACGCGAACAAACAACTCGTTCCCACTTTCATCGGCTTCTTTGATGGATTCGATTCTTCTTTTGGCTTTGTCGGAGATAAATATCATGGATGCAATCTTTTGCTCCTCAAACTTAGTCGACCTATCGGGAAGGAACAAATCCGCGGGCCGCTTTCGCGCCTTTGTCTTTGTTAGAATGAAAGAAAGGGTCGGACTTCCGTTTGCTTGGACTAACAGACGGCCTTAACTTGCTCACATGTTTAAAAACCTAGAGCACATAGGAATTGCTGTCAAGAGCATAGCAGAAAGTAATCCACTATTCAAGACATTGATTGGAGAAGAGTATTATAAGACGGAAGGCGTAGAATCGGAAGGCGTGAAAACAGCTTTTTACGATGCGGGTAATGTAAAAATTGAGCTCCTAGAAGCGACCAATGAAAACAGTCCTATCCACAAATTTATTGAGCGAAAAGGGGAGGGTTTACATCACATTGCATTTGAGGTAGATGACTTGGAGCAACGCATGGAAGAGCTGCGGGCAACCGGCATTCGTTTATTAAATGAAAAGCCAAAAGAAGGAGCTGATAATAAATTGATTTGCTTTCTACATCCGAAAGATACCAATGGTGTTTTGATCGAACTCTGTCAAGAGAAACCCTCGTCTTAAGGGATAGATTACATACAGTCCTTGTTTTTAAACTAGACAATAAAAAATTGCGAATCGTTTCCACATAGTTGCTAAGAACAAAGTGCCGGCAAGTCCTTCTATTTTTTTCCCTTAGAGGAGCATCGCTCTTCTCTTTCGAAATCTCAGCTCGTGAGATCAAATAGTTAATCTTGCTACTAAACCTATCTTTTATAAACTTTTACTTTACCTTATCTTCTAGAACTAGTCATTTCCAAGTGCTGCCTCCAAAAATGACTAATCAGGATACTGTTTGAAATGCAGTTTCTGCTACACTTTTATTTGCTTAGCAATTCGACCATCGAGTCGATGATAAAAATCCGATTTATGAAAGATCATTTATTATTTGTTCTAGCTTCTCTTGTTTCCTTTTCTTGTTTAAATGCCCAAGAAGCTGTCAATGCGTGGATTGATTACGAACAAACTTACCAGAAATTCCAAGTAGAAGAAAAAGGAATTTATCGCATTGGTTATGAGGCTTTATCTAATACAGGAATCTCACTTATTGGGGCAGATTTTCAACTATTTTCTGAAGGAGAGCAGATTCTAATTCACGTGTCGACTGACGGCTTATTCACGGAAGGAGACTACATTGAATTTTACGGGGAAGCGAATGACAGCAGCTTTGATACGCAACTTTTTGAGCTTAGCAGTTACCAAGTAAATGACAGAAAAAGCCTGTTCTCGGGGCTAAGGTCTTAT
>CALFBW010000035.1 GCA_937951415.1 uncultured Chitinophagales bacterium
AGAAAAGATTGCAGCTATTGCAGAAATCTCGAACAGTACGGGAATGAAGAAAGTAAAGTACTGGCATAAGAAATTGCAAATGGCATATTTCTATTACGATCTTCAATTTGAACGCTCAGAAGAAATAGCGCATGAAGTGGAGGAGTTGCTTAGGGAAAATCCGTTTTTGAATACAAAGAATAATTTTGCCGGAATGCAAATGCTCCGTTCACATGTGAGTATGGCAATGGGCAATTTTCAACGAGCGATTCATCATGCAGAAATTTCACTAAGGAACTTTAAGGCAGGAAAGGGAAATGACCTTTTGGCATTACAGTCCGCCTTTGAAGCCAATATGCATGCTGGCGATCTTGAAACTGCAGGGGGATATTTAGAAACTGCTTTTGGTCATCCAAAATTTGACCTTCATAAGAAGGCAGGCGTGAAATGGGCATTTTATGCTGCAACACTTGCTTTTTTGAGAAGAGATTTTATCCGCTGCCGAAAATACCTTCACCGTTCGCAAGGGCTAATTAAGGACAGAGACGGTTGGCTTTTTGGCTATCGCTTTCTTGAAATCCTCTTATTGTATGAAACGGATAGTCTAGACGATAACAGTATTGACTCTTTTCAGCGAACGCTAAGAAACCGTAAGGGGATTGAAAAGAAAGCTCGAATCAAAACGATCTTGGACATTTTCCAAGACCTGGATCGAACGGGTTTTGATTTCAAAGCTGTAAATGAATCCTCTAGAGATAAACTTGGACTTTTGCAAGGAGGTAAAGACCTTTTCTTTTGGAACCCATCAGGTTTTGAACTTATTCGTTTTGATAAGTGGTTTGAGGAGAAACGACAAGAACAAACCGGCCGTCGAGCAGGGAAGGTGTCGGTCTCATAAATAATCCACTGACTAGTAAGTAAATCGCTTGACCTCCTTTGGAGAGCATTGCTAAAAGGGACTTCCCTATTTTAGCGAAATGAGAACGCTCATCCATGAAGTATATCAAGATTTCTGTAAGCAGATTCAAGCTGTATCAGGACAACTTTACCTGCCTAAAGAGAATATGCGTTCCCTTCGGTTTATCTATGGATCTCTTTTTCGTTACCTAACAGGTGATGAGCCTGTCTTTTTTTCCTCGGATTATGAGCGAATGATATTTGTCAGCCATCGTTTGCAACTGTCTATAGAACAGACTAAAAGTCTCAGAACGCTGGGCTATAGATTGACACACTTTCAAGACGAAGATTTTGATTGGTCAGAGAATATCTATGTCGAGAGTGTCAAGCAATTTCAAGATTGGTTAGATTTACTATTGACTGTTCCAAATGAAAAGGCAAAAGGTGATTCTCGCGTTTTTATAAAAGAATTCTCGGAGAGTAATATTACTCAAGACAGTATTTCCATCTTGGACGCAATAGTCACTAAGAAAGGAAAGGCAATTCCAGCAGATGACGGGACAGGAAAGTATTTCATTGTGCAATGTCATTCTCCTAAATTTGGTGATTTCGAAGTGCTCTTTTGGAAGGAATTTCAGTATCTGCAAAAGTGTATTTGGGAAGGAGTTCGCTTGAACTTGTTGAACTTTAAGAAAGAAGAAAAATATTTTCAGCGAAAAAGCTCTGAAGCTGTCCTGTTAAGTCCTGAAATTAATGCACAAGTTGTAGTAGATCCTGATTATTTATTAACAGCGACTCAAATAGCTCAGAGTTTTGTTCGAGGTGGCCCACATCCCTTAGTGTTTGTTCTAAAGAAATTCGACCGCCCCAAAGCGAATCGATATTTCTTTCGAGGAAGTATTATGAATGACTATTTTGATCGACTGATGGCTGGATCTAAAGTTTCAGTGGAGGAATTAATAAAGGAGTATTTTTCAAGAAATCCCATTTATGCTTTGGTTTTTCAAGAAGAAGAAATTCAAACAGTAAAAAAAGAAATTCCTCCCCACATTGCTACGCTTAACAGAAAGGAAATACAACAGTATCGGAAACATAGATTGCATTTTGAACCAACATTTATCTCTGAAACTTATGGTTTGAGAGGTCGTTTGGATATGATGGTCGAATATGTTGATCAGCTCGAAAGACGAGATGTTGTGGAGTTGAAAACCAGCAAAGATCCTTTGAAACGTGGTTCGTCTTTTAGTCCAGATAATGCTGCGCAAGCTACTTGTTATAATTTATTACTTCAGCAAAAAAATAAGACGCTAAAAGGAGGAAGTGCCCTTTTGTATTCATCATGTGAAGCTCACTTGAATCCATTACGCAATGTTCCTAATGATCGGCAGAGTTACCGAAATGTGCTCGCTTTGCGTAATCTCATTATTGGTATGGAATATTATCTGCTACATTGGCCTGAGCAAGCTTTGAGTAAGGTGAAGCTCTCAGCACTTGGGCATTTGCCAATGTGGGACAACGATAAAGTATTGTTCTCAGACTTTGAGGATAGCTTGAAGAATGCGCATCCAATTGAGAAAGAATGGTTTTTTGCTTTTGCTAAATTTATTGCTAGAGAAAGAAGAGCATCAAAAATAGGAGCCAATGCCCAGAACGCACGACAAGGATTTTCCTATTTATGGACGGAAAAGAGAATTTGTGAAAAGTTGGCAAATTATTCTATGATTTCCCACTTGGAATTTGATTCGATCGTCGAAGGCAAAAAGGGCAGAGAAATAAGATTTACTCGGAAAGCGGAGGAAGAAGAAATTACGGTTTATCGAAAAGGCGATTTTGTTTTATTATATCCGCAAGAGTCGGAAGAGTTTGTTTTTCCTACCCATTACCAAATTGTAAAAACTACAATAAAATCGATTGATGAAAACGCTTTGGTTTTACTTCCGATGAATCCACATATCGATGCTGTTTATTTAGAAAAGTATAAATATTGGGCAATTGAAAATGAAGTGATGGAGAATGGCAACGACGCAATGTTTGAAGCCATCTATTCATTTCTTCGTTGTAAAAGTGATCGAAAACGTCGCTTGATTCTCGGTCAGGAAAAGCCGGAAATAGGTCAACAACAAAGCGTCGCTAATTTTTGCGAAGAATTGTTACCAGTCCAAAAGGAAATGGTGGCGAAAGCTTTAGCTGCTAAAGACTATTTTTTGCTGCAAGGTCCTCCAGGAACAGGTAAGACCAATCGCGTGCTACGAGAAATGGTCATTCAATTAATGAAGAATCCTCAGGAGCGTATTTTACTTTTGGCTTTCACCAATAGAGCGGTCGATGAGATTTGTCGAATGCTAACTGCGATTTTAGATTTGCCTGTTTTTCACCGACTAGGACATGGAACTTCTACAAGTTTTCCAGAGGCCTTGCTAGGGCGGAAATTGTACGGAAAAGGTCTAAAGGAAATGCGAAGAACAATCCTAGAAGGAAGGATATTTGTTTCTACGGTTTTAACTGCGCAGCGAAAGTCGGAATTATTTACTGCTAGTAAATTCAGTACCGTAATTGTTGACGAAGCTTCCCAGTTATTAGAACCTCAATTGGTGGGAATATTGCCGCATTTCAAACGCTTTATTTTGATCGGTGATGAGAAACAATTGCCAGCGGTAGTGACACAATCTTCAGAAATTCTCGAACCCGATAGTGATTTGTTGAAAGCCCAGGGATTTGCCGATTTGAAAAACTCCCTTTTCGAGCGCTTGATTGAACAGTGTAAAAAGAATAAATGGGATACCGCCTATGGTAGTTTGATCGATCAAGGAAGGATGCATACTGAGATTATGGAGTTCCCGTCGAGTGCTTTTTACAACAATCGATTGCAAGCAATTACTGACTATCAGCGAATTCCTTATCCCGAATATGTCGAGAAAGCCCAGTTTCCACTGGCGGAAAAAATGAGGAATCAGCGAATTTTCTTTTATCCTTCTAAGAGAGAAGCCTGTAGAAGTTATCACATAGAAGAAGCAGAAAAAACTGCAGAATTATGTACCGTATTATCAGCTTTGTTTCCTAAGGAGGAGTTGGCAGAAAGCATTGGGATAATTGCTCCGTATCGAGCGCAATTGGCGGAAATCAAGAAGCGATTGCCAGAAGAACTGAAAAATGAGATTAGTGTTGATACCGTAGAGCGGTTTCAAGGTAGCCAAAGGCGAATCATCATTTATTCGCTTTCGGCAAACAATGTGATGGAAATGCCTTTCTTAGAGAATCTAGATGTGGAGGAAAAGGTAGATCGTAAATTAAATGTAGCCCTTACAAGGGCAAAAGATTACTGTTTTATCCTAGGAGCTCCGGAACTCATGCAGCATGGGAAGGTCTATCGCAAGCTACTCCAGTATCTCGAAAAGAAGCATGCCGTTTTTACTGCTATTTGACTTTTTCCAAAAAGGTATTGACAGGATTGTTTGGCTTAGAATTTCGCTAGCTGACCCTTGCAAGATTAATTCGGCAAAATCTTTGACATTGTAAAGGACTAGTCCGATCTTACTTTTCCGTTTCGAATAAAAGAGGCTATAAAATGGTCTGACGGAAGGGCAAGGTGGTCAATCATGAATTTTGGCAGGCAGTCTAAAAGAGAAGCAATGAAACTGGATATCGCAGTATTAAAAGGAGATGGCATAGGACCAGAGGTGGTTTCGGAAGCGGTGAAGACACTGGAAAATGTCGCAAAGAAGTACCAACATGAATTTAGTTTTAAGGAAGCGCTCGTTGGTGGAGCTGCCATTAAAGCACACAACAACCCACTTCCGGAGGCAAGTCTCCAATTGTGTAAGACCAGTGATGCGGTCCTTTTTGGAGCAGTAGGACATCCTAATTACAACAGCGGCCAGCTCAGTAAGATTTGGCCAGCACAAGGTTTGCTCAAACTGCGACAAGAGCTCGACCTCTTTGTGAACATTCGCCCGGTTCGTGCTTACGAAGCAACGATTTCTAAAACACCGCTGAAGCCTGAAATTATTCGAGGAACTGATTTTCGAATTTTTCGGGAATTGTCAGGGGGGGTGTTAATGGGCGACAGTTGCCTTAGTGAAGATGGTCAGTCGGCCTTCGATACCTGCAGTTACACGGTCTTTGAAATTGAGCGAATTGCCAAGCTTGCTTTTGAAGCAGCTATGCAGCGAAAGAAAAAGGTGACAATGGTAGATAAAGCCAACTTCATGGCTACAGGTCAGCTCTGGCGAAGAGTGTGCACCGAAATCTCAAAGAATTACCCTGAAGTCGAATTGGAGAATTTGCATGTAGACCATGCTGCGATTAAGTTGATACAACACCCCACTAGCTTCGATATCATTGTGACCAGCAATATTTTTGGAGATATTCTCAGTGATGAGGCAGGTGCTATTTCTGGATCCTTAGGTCTTTTGCCCTCTGCGTCGATTGGACCGAATCAGGCGCTTTTTGCGCCGGTTCATGGTTGTTACGCCGCAGCAACCGGGAAAGGAATAGCCAACCCTTTAGCGAGTATTTTATCGGCCGCTATGTTGCTCGAGCATTTCGATTTAGAAGAAGAAGCCAGCGAAATCTATCATGCCGTAGAGCGCTCATTAACGGCGGGAGTTTCTACAATGGATTTAGTAACCAAAGAACGCTTCGGTACAGAAATGGTCGGCGATTTTATCCAGTGTATTATTTTGGAACTGCCTCAATATGGACAATTTCAGTCGGTAGAGTGGGAGCAGAGCACGATTATTTAGGGCTATCAGAACATAAATTACTGACGAAGAAATTTATTGAAAGCAACAAACCACCGAATAGTAAAAAAGCTCCAAATGAATTTCTTATTCTGGACATTTTTGAAAATAAAAGTCGGCTAATTGGGATGAAGAGTGGTCGGATTTATGAGTAGGGCTTCGTTTGTTAAGCTTCTCGAATTTCCTAATTAGAGAAATAGCGGTAATTGAAAGCGAATAATTAGCAAGAAGAGAGGTGTCTAGATTTTTTAAAATAGCTTCATTTTATTTATTTAGCCTTTCACCTTTTTCCGTCCAAAGCCTCCATTCAACATGCGAAAAGCCAAGCGACCATCTTTATACACCATCGGGACTGCCATTAAATGTCCGCATTTTGAGCAATTCAAGTTCGGAAAGTCCGCTTTGCTTTTGTAGGTACGCCACAATTCAAGGTCGGGAGCAACGGTAATGTTTCCAATAAAGCAGCGCAACAATCCGCCAGAACTACCCTTTGCATAGCGAAAACGAACGGTCTGGCATTGACCGCAATAAATGTCGTAAGTAAATGCTGACGATGACTTTTTCTTTCCCATTTATCTTCGTGGCCTTCGCCTTCTTCTCATTGGAGCTTCTTTTTCGTAGTCCCAGATTTTGAACCAAAAGCAAAAGGCGACAAAAACGATGAGAGTAAAAAGTGCAAAGCCAATTCCATAACCTGCTGCCGGAGCATTCATGTTGTCGAAATACCAACCATAAGAGAGAATGGCTATGAAAAGAACAAGTATGACCGTGATCGGCCAGAATAGTTCCGTGAGGAGCGCCTTGAAAAATCGTTTCATTCAGAAGCTCTTGCGAGCATTAGTATACCCCTAAGATAAAACAGTCTAGCTGGATTGGCTAGTCAAGGAAAAACTTCGATTTAGTCTTTGGTAATAAATGCTTTTTGTCGCAGAACTCTACTAGTTCGCCTCGACCATGATATCGTCTTCCACTGGCCTTGAATTTTTTTTCCTTTTCTGGGCTAAGTAGTTATTCGTTCTTCGCAAAGCATTTTCACGAATGTTGAGCCAGAAAATGTTCATGTCCGCAATATGGTAATTTTCCATCTTGAAAAGGAAGCCCCCAAAAGTGTTAGGAGGGCCTACCCAAATTACACCCTCATGAATTTGAGCGTCGAACAATTGTGGATTGATACTCGCAAAGTCGCTTAATACAGTTCCCTGATTAAGTTCGTAAGAAATGTGTGAAGTGTCACGGGTCCACGTCAGTGGATTTGTGCAATTGATGTTGCGCTCTTTGTCGTGATACTTTGGAAGGAATCCTTTCGCGTATGTTCTCCAAGAAGCCCAACAAGAAATCTGATCAGGCGAATCGCAAGGAGGAATGTTATCATAAAAATCCGTTGGCCCTGGAAGTCCCACTAAATAGGCTGCAACAAATTGATCTTGCAAAGGCGTTCCGTCAATATGCTTTTTGATCATCGGCCCAGCATGTGTCATGCCTTGACTGTGTGCAGCAATAATGAAAGGGCGGCCATTGTTCCAATGCTCCAAGTAATACAAGAAACTTTGTTCTACATCTGAATAAGCAAGTTCGAAAGCTTTCTGTGCTGAAACAGTGTCCGTAGTGAAGTACGAATGCAGGTGCGCCTGTCGATAACGAGGAGCAAAAACTCTTCCAGTCGCATTGAAAATACTCGCTTGATGAAGAATCGTGCTTTCGTCCGTTTTTTCATTTAAAGCAAGATCATTTACATCTGCATTCCAATGCATTTCGTTTTTATCGCCTCCAGCAAAAGTAGTAGGGTGCACAAAAAAGACATCGATCTCGGCAGTAGCTTGTGCATCCTTCATCGAAGCATCAGGAACTCGATCAGCAGGATCTTCTTTGAAAGGCAGCGCTGCCCAATGATCGAAATTGGAATAATCGGGTGCCGCTGGCGTTTCTAAATTCGTATAGTCTACCCTTGGGAAATACTCATAACTGTTGAAGGTGCGGCCCGAAGAACCACAAGACGAAAATACCAGAACACAGCCAAATGCTACGAGCCAAAAACGCATGAACTTTTAAAATTTAGAAAGGTGACGAATACTTCTATATATAAGTACCCTTTTGACGGCGAAATAGTTGCTTTAGGTGACACTTTTTCCGTCTTTTTTTCTCTTTTTTATTAACCAAATAATCAAATCAGCAGCAGTGCCCTCGATCTTCAATTTTTGACGGATGAATTGAAGGACAGCCCAGCAAAGAGAAAGTTGATTGGAGTAAAATATCCAATGTACTTTTATAAGGTGATAAATATGAAAACACAGATCGAAATCGGAGCGGCCTCGTGGTCTCTCGACTTAACTCAACCTTTGGATATTTCGATTCCGCTTTGTGAGGGTTTGGACAATGTGAATTGTTTTGGTGCTCCCGTAGTCGAGATTTGGCCAGTACGAGCTGGAGATTTTGTGGGCGACACCGCGCAAGGCGGATTGCTCAATTTCAAGAACGTGAAACTGAACCCCCACGGAAATGGAACGCACACCGAATGCGTAGGACATATTAGCAAAGAACCATTTATTTTGGATCACTGTTTAACACAGTTTTTCTTCAAGGCATTTGTGATTTCTATTTATCCGGAGCGACAAGATGAAGGAGATAGAATCGTCACTCGTGCTTCTATCGTCTCCGCATTAGAAGATGTATCGGATGAAGAGTTGGGAACGGCTTTAGTTTTGCGAACGCTGCCCAACTTCGAACAGAAAAAGCGGATGCATTACACAACAACGAATCCGCCCTTTCTCGATCCAGCTGTGATGGACTATTTGATTGAGCGTAATATCGATCATTTATTATTGGATTTACCCTCCGTAGACCGTGAGGAAGACGGCGGTGCTTTAGCAGCCCACAAACGCTTTTGGCAGTATCCGAAAAATACTCGTGAATCGGCGACCATTACCGAATTGATTTACGTGCCCGATAACATTGCCGACGGATCGTATTTTTTGCAAATGCAGATAACGAGTTTGCAAATGGATGCCAGTCCTGCAAAACCAGTGCTCTACGCAGCAAAAAGAGCTTAATAAATATCTCTTGAATAGGGTTTTATCTAATATCGCTTTCTTAGTTGTTCTCAATTTACTAGTAAAACCCTTTTGGATTTTTGGTATCGAGCTAACTGTGCAAAATCGCGTAGGCCCAGAAGCCTACGGTGAATATTTTGCACTTTTTAATTTTGTGATTCTCTTTCAAATTCTACTTGACCTCGGGATCAACAGTTTCAATAATCGCGCTATTTCCCAAGACTCCAAGCTATTAAACAATTACTTCAGTAGTATTTTGGTAGGAAAACTCTTGTTGGGAGTTTTGTATTTCATTGTTGCCTTTTCTGTTGCTTTTTCGATTGGATATTCTCAGCACCAAATCCGACTGCTGTTAATTTTACTCCTTGGGCAAATGGCTTTGTCCTTCCTGATGTATTTCCGTTCGAACTTGGGAGCTCTTCAATTATTTAAACAAGACGGAGTTATTTCGATTTCCGACAAGCTTCTAATGATTGGGATGCTAGCAGTGGTCTTGTGGACCAGCTGGACCAATTTTGAAATAAATATTTATCGTTTCGTCCTCGCACAAACCATCGCCTATATTTTCGCTGCTTTGCTTGCAGGTTTTTTAGTTTTGCGTCAAATACCAAGCATTAGTTTTCGTCCCAAGTGGGACTTGCTACCAGCAATTCTCAAAAGCAGCTTACCTTTTGCTTTGCTTTTTTTATTAATGGCGATTTACAATCGAGTGGACGGAGTAATGATTGAACGCCTTTTGCCCAATGGAAAAGAAGAGGCAGGAATTTATGCAGCGGCTTACCGCATTCTAGATGCTGTCAATCAAATCGGGCTTTTATCAGCTAGTATTTTGTATCCTGTCTTCTCTAGAATGATTGGAGAGCAAAAGTCTGTAAATGCTATTGTTGTCAAATCTGCTGCTGTGATTTTGTCTGCTGCTTTCATAATTACGACGCTTGGTTTTTACTTTCGTTTCGACTTGATGAATAGCATGTATGTAGAAGCCACTCCGTATTACGGTACTTTGTTTGGCGCTCTTATTTGGTCCTTCCTCGGAATCGCTTGTACCTACGTTTTCGGAACCTTGCTAACTGCGGGTGGTCATTTGAAACAGTTGAATATTATCGCTCTATTCGGAATGCTATTGAACGTAACGGCTAATTATTTTTTAATAAATAAATATGGAGCCTTGGGTGCTGCTTGGGCTACGCTTTTTACACAGTCTTTGATTGCTTTGATTTTTCTGTTTTTGTCGATTCG
>CALFBW010000036.1 GCA_937951415.1 uncultured Chitinophagales bacterium
AAGTACCATTGCATTGGATAACGTGCATCTGATGAACCATCGAAAGCTAGCGCAAGCTCTACTTCAGTGAGCTCTAAAATCGGATCATTTTCATCTTTCGGCGCCTTGATAGACGTTCGAACTCCCTTAAATGGCTTTTCCGAGATTAGGGTTTGATTGAAAAATTGTTGTTTCAAGCCAATCCACTCCAAATCCTTAAAGTTTAAATCCTCCTCATCATCAGAGCTGTCAGACAAATTATCATTATCTCCTTCTGAATCACGGAAATACACTCCTGTATAATAGCGCTCATTGTCAATGTCTGATTCCTGCTGGATAAGTTGTGTTTTCCAATCAAGCTTTAGGTTACTGTTGCTAGTCAAGTGCTGATCCATTCCAACTAATCGCAGCTCATAATCAACCAAGCTAGAACCCTCTTTTAAAGTATAAATCTGATCCATATGGCTGTCGCTATCTACTTGAAGACGATAAGTAATAGAGTTAGCAGTCTTGGCAGCAACAGCAAAATTTAATTCTCCAGTAGATATCTCCCGGCCATCAATTGCAAACTGATAGCTGAATTTATTAGCATCACCATCTAAAAGCTTGACATTGGTTTCTCTATCAGACTTTTTGTAGTTCTTCAAGTCTATCCCGTAAAGTCTTCCTCCTTTCGAGCTAAACTGCAATTCAAGGAGGTCAGAAGATAGTGTTTCGAAGCTTGCAGCTCCCGAAGCATCTAAGCCTAATGTAGTGGCTTGTTGCTGAGAAGGTGTACTGGTTGCCCGAGGAGTGCTTAAGGTAGAACCATCTCCCTTGTCTTGAACGGCTTCAGTCTCCGCTGCCTTTTTGTCTGCGGCAGCTTGCTCTTCAGCAGATTTTTGGTTCACCATATTGAAGATCACAAAGATGATTCCCAATAGGAGCATTCCAAGTAGTGACTTTTTGTCCATAAGTGTAAATTGAGGGAGCCTAATCCGCCAAGCGATTATCCGCTTTTTATTATACGATCAGCCTCCTTGAATTTCGGACTGCAAAAGTAGGCAAAATGACTGTCACGATCCACATTCAAAGCCTTTATTGCTTGTCCAAAATGACATTCAGAACGTCCTGAATAGAACCGTAACAAAGTGGAAGAAGTTCACTTAAACCACTTTTAGGAACCCAAATGGCTTTTTCAATGCCTTCTTCCGCCTGTGGAATGGTTGCCTGACTGCCTTCAATGCTCATGTGATACCAAGCCGATTGTTTCAAAATCGGCTTGCCTTTTCTTTCAAAAGTGTGATAAGTACAATTTGCCTGGTCAATTCCGAGCTTTACTCCTTCGCCTAAAGTGATGTTTGTAATACCAGTTTCTTCTTCGACTTCTCTAATGGCGGCTTCTTCCCAAGTCTCTCCTTTTTCTACCTTGCCTTTGGGTAAATCCCAGAATCCATGACGGAAAATCATCAAATATTCCCCCTTGCCATTTTGAACCAAGCCGCCTGCTGCCACTTTTCGTTTGAAACTAAGCGCGAAAGCATTTAATAAATCAAAAGCCCGTAATCCTTCAACAATGAGTGCTCCAGTAGTTGGATCAGCTTCCATTGCCTCCATAGAATCAGCTAAAGTAGCATCGGGTTCTAATACCTCATAGCTCTCAATTTCTACCTTCTTTCTGATTTCGTCCGCTTCGTTTGTGGAACAGAAAAGGAACATCTTGTCTTTGTGATAAATATTTATCATCCTGATTATTAAAAATTTGAAGTTTGATTGCTTCCTTTTGTCCTTAAAACCTTCAAAACCAAATATGTTATGGCAAAACGTAATTACGATAGATGCACTATTTTCGCACTTTACGCCAAGAAAAAAATGCTATGAGATTATTGATTTGCCTGTTTGTGCTTCTAAGCATTCAACTGACTGCCCAAGAAGAAATTAAGTTCAAAATTGACACCGAACAAAGTGTATTGCTTTGGAAAGGAACAAAGGTAACGGGTTCACACGAGGGAACCGTGTCTATTGCTCCTGGTGAGTTAATCGCAGAGAATGGAGCCATTTTCGGGACCTTTGAAGTAGACCTTACTTCTATTACCTGCACTGACATTGAAGACAAAGCCTCAAATGCAGACCTTCTTGGGCACTTAAAAGGAGCTGATTTCTTTGATGTTGACCAGTTTCCTACAGCTAGCTTGGAGATTCAAGGCTGTGAAATTCGACAAGGGCCTGACGGCATGCCAATGGGATATACCGTTTTAGGGGCTTTGACCATCAAAGGAATCACGCATTCTATTGAGTTTCCAATGGAAATGTCTATCATCGAAGGAGGTGTCAAGTGTACAGCGGCATTCAAAATTGATCGAACAAAGTGGGGGATTCAATATGCTTCCAAAAGCTACTTTGATGACTTGAAAGACAAGTTTATTTACGATGATATCGAATTCGAAATCGTTCTGGTCGGAACCCTTTAATTAAAGAATTTTACTCCGTTTTTGAACTGTTTGCCCATCTATCTTCGTTGATAGGATGAACAGCAAGACTATATGCCTATTACTAAAATTCTTCTTCTTTGCTCATTACCTATAATTGGCGGAGTGATTGGTTGGTTTACAAATTTCGTGGCCGTGAAAATGCTTTTTCACCCTCGTGAGCCCCGTAAAATCTTGTTTTTTACATTTCAAGGGGTTTTCCCGAAGCGTCAACGAGAAATAGCTTCCAAGCTGGCTAAAGTAGTAGCTAGAGAGCTGCTAGGGAATGATGAAATTAAAGAGCGACTAGCAGATCCGAAAAACATCGAAACCATTACAAATACCGTGGAGGAGCGACTGCTCGAATACCTCAGTACCACCTTTCCCGAAAAGTATCCGTGGGTGAACTTGTTGTTCGGCGACTACATTCGCGGCGACATGAAGAGTGAGTTGATGCATGAGATTGATACCATGGCACCTGTGATGATTCAACGCTATGTGAATAGTTTGGACGAAACCATGGACGTTGAGAAAATAGTGGAAGAAAAAGTGAACAACTTTTCGGTCGATAAATTGGAGGCCTTGATGATGGGTATCTTGAATCGAGAACTCAAGTTCATTGAACGGATTGGAGCAGTGATCGGATTTTTAGTGGGGGTTTTTCAAATGATCTTGATGCTGTTCACCTAATAAAAGGACATGAAACGGATTCTAGCAGTGTCTTTTATTACTAAAACATAAAGAGCCATTGCATGATGCCTGCAATAAAACCAAGAAAGGCACCTACAGCTATTAATTTCCATTCATCTTCTTGAAAAACAGGTCGTAAAAAGCCAGCAAATTCATTGGAAGGAAGAGCAGCCATTTTATCTCGTAAAGTGCATTCTATTTCAAGGGCTTCTTCAGTGTAATCAAAAACGTCGCGTATGATAATAGGCAAGTCTTCATAAAAAGAAAAGGCGGCGATGTTTTTGAGCGTTTGAAATTTGTCGGGCCCAGTAATGAGTACAACTAAGTCTTTTTGATCTCCTGCCACGGCATCTACCAATCTGTAAATGTGCCGATCAATCACTTCCTGAAGCTTCTCCGACTTCGGTCCGTCTACCAAAGCATCGAAGATTTTTTCGCTCGTAATGATCTTTTCGGCTACAATGTGTGCATATTCGGCCGCCACTTCTTTTTGTCGCTTAATAAATAAACCTATCCAAGTCCACGGACCAATGCGAATGGCTTCTTCGGGTTCGAAAATCAAACGCAAAGCAATGTAGTTTGTCAAATAACCCACCATTAATCCGGCTAGTGGCAAGACAAGCCAATAAGGAAAAAAGAACCAGAGGATCATTTGAATAATACCGAATAAGAAGCCAAACAGAAGACCAGATTGCTCTACAAAGCGGAATTCTTTGTACCCGACTTTTAAAAAGATTTCGTTCAATAATCCTTTGTCCAAAAGGAGTTGATTGACGACCATCGCCTTTAGGTCGAACAGTTCATCTAGATGTTCTTGAACATCATTCATTACTAGGCTAACCACTTTAGGCAGCTCCTTTCTAACTCGAGCATGGATAATCTCCTTTCTTTTTTTAGGCATAAGTTTCCAAACCATCGGAAATTTGCTAGCCAAGATCTCTTTAGTAACTTTTCGCGACAATCGTTCTAGCGAAGGACCCATTTCTTGCGCTACAATTTTAGCATCGAGTTTGTTGAATTGATCCCGCATGTTTACCAATTTTCCCACGATGAGATCGACCGATTTTTCAGCCATTATCTTAGACTTATTAGGTATGATTCCTTGCCATCCTAAGAGTGGAGGAATTCCTTTGAAATCTAAAGGGTAAAAAGTCATTTTTAACGCCAAGACATTCGTTCCCCAGCCAACAAATGCCGATATGATCGGAATCAGGAGGTAAGAAAGTACTTGAAAGAAAATATCGTAGTACTCGATTATGGTGGATTCACTATTCACAGGAAAGAACAGTCTTTCGTTTGTTTGCTACGGTTTTGCTTGCCTTTGATCTTGTTGGCATTGACTTAGTTGTAAATAGCAATAACTTTGCCCACATACATAATACGTAGAATCCATGGATGATCAGGAGAGAGCTGAATTGAAAAGCTCGATTGCAAGTAAAATCGAAAAGGTGAAGGCTGATATCATCGATTTGGAAGAGGT
>CALFBW010000037.1 GCA_937951415.1 uncultured Chitinophagales bacterium
GAGCAGCCTTCGGAACACTGGGAATCCATCTTGCTTCCGTAGCACGTGGCCTCGTAGCATGTGGTTGGTTCGGGATTCAAACCTGGGTCGGAGGGCTGGCTTTTTATGAGCTTTATCATGCCCTCGCAGGCAGTACTTCTCATCCCGAATTGTCTTTTGGGAAATTTATTGCTTTCGCTTTGTTTTGGCTAATAAATGTCTTTTTTATTTGGAAGGGAACCGAAAGTATTAAATGGCTAGAAAAGTTTGCTGCTCCCATTTTAATAGCAATGGGATTGGCATTAATTGCTTGGGGAACTATCACCGCAGGAAGTTTTTCGACCGTCTTACAGCAAAGCGAACAACTAGCACAGCCAAGCCTAGTCCTTGAGGGTGAGCGCTTGAGCGTAAATCCTTTAGTAGACAAAGAAAAGAAATCGAAAGTATCGGAATACGCTTTGGTCTATAATGTTTTAGCAGAAGAAGGGCAAAAGCAACTTCCTTGGAAAGCATGGACCAATAAAAGCGAAAATTTGAAGCTATCCAGTTTCCTTGACCAAGGCGAAATTGGACAAATAGAAAAAGGCAATGCTCAAGTGGGAATGAAGTTTAGAGGCATAGAACCTTCTATAGAATCCTCTACTGTTATGGCGGTAGCTCCTGCAGCTCCTTCTACGTTTGGATCGCGAATGTGGACCTACATTTTTTGGTTAACAACGATGGTGGGTTTTTGGGCGACCATGGCAATAAGCATCGCAGACATTACCCGATATACAAAAACACAAAGAAATCAAGTATTGGGTCAGTTTTTGGGATTGCCCGGAACCATGGCTTTGTTCTCTTTCGTGGGAATATTCGTAACATGTGCGGCTGTTATTAATTTCCAAGACGTGCTAATTGCGAATGATGCGCCGTGGGAACCAGCTTCTTTACTCGGGAAGTTTAGTAACCCAATGGTGGTAATCGTGGCGCAAATCTTTTTGATTATTGCTACTTTGAGTACCAATATCGCTGCCAATGTAATTGCTCCTGCTAATGCTTTTTCAAACATAGCACCAAAGGCGATTAGTTTTAGAACGGGGGGAATTATTACCGCCATTATAGGAATCATCATCTGTCCTTGGTGGATTATGGGAGAAATTGCTGATCTCCTGATTTTTGTAAGTGGTTTTCTTGGTCCAGTACTCGCTATTTTGGTGGCCGATTATTATGTGATTAGAAAAACTGAAATTAATGTTGTTGAACTCTACAAAGAGAATGGTATTTACTCCTATTCAGGAGGTTTTAATGTCGCGGCTTTGATCGCTCTTTTTGTTGGCGTTTTACTCGCTTTAATCGGTTACTTTGTTAAGAGCCTGGAGTGGTTGTATACTTTGTCTTGGTTTACAGGTTTTGCAGTGTCTTTCATAATTTATTGCATACTTATGTGGAATTCCAAGAAGAGTCTTTCGTTGAATAAATAAATAGAATAATAATAAATGTCAATTTTAATAAAAGGTGCTCGAATTGTTACCGCAGCTGATGATTACATCGGTGATTTGTACATGGAAGGGGAGAAGATTGCTGCCATTGGTACCAATCTGAAAATGGCAGCTGATGAAGTAATTGATGGAACAGGAAAATGGTTGTTCCCCGGAGGAATCGATCCGCACGTGCATTTAGATATGCCATTCATGGGTACTTTTTCTAGCGATGATTATTCAACGGGAACGCTTGCTGCTTTACATGGAGGAACCACTTCCGTGATTGATTTTATCTTGCAAACACAAGGTAAATCGCTGCATCATGCCCTAGCAGAATGGCAAGGTCGCTCCAACGGAAATGCTTACGGTGATTATTCCTTTCACATGGCGGTAACCGATTACAACGACGAAACGAAAAAGGAAGTCAAGCAAATGATTGAGGAAGAAGGAATCACTTCTTTTAAAACATTTATGGCTTACAAAGGCGCACTAATGATCGACGATGGTCAAATGGTAGGGCTGATGAAAGAGGTTCGCGAGCAAGGGGGTCTTGTGACTGTTCATGCGACGAATGGCGACATGATAGATTCCCTTATTGCAAAGCATAGAGCGGAAGGAAAGCTATCGCCTTTGTACCATTATTTATCGCAGCCAGAAATTACGGAAGCAGAAGCTTCTGGACGGTTCTGCGATATGGCAGAGTACACCGATGTTCCAGCCTATATTGTTCACATGACTTGTGAAGGAGCGCTCAATGCAGTGCGAAAAGCGAGCATGAGAAATCAGAAGGTTTTTGTAGAAACTTGCATCCAATATTTATTATTAGATGCGTCTCTATATGAAAAAGATTTCGATGGTGCTAAATGGGTAATGAGCCCACCTCTGCGCGAAAAGAAAGATCAAGAAGCATTATGGGCAGGTCTAAATCAAGGAATGATTCAAGTCGTTGGTACTGATCATTGTCCGTTCACTTGGGAAAAGAAATTGATGGGGAAAGACGATTTCTCTAAAATACCCAACGGTCACCCTGCCATCGAGCATCGAGTAGAATTGCTTTTTTCTGAAGGCGTAAATAAAGGAAGATTATCACCTAATAAATTTGTGGAGTTGACTTCTACAAATGCGGCTAAAATATTTGGTATGCACCCAAGAAAAGGATGTGTAGCCATAGGTTCTGATGCCGATTTGGTGCTGTTTAACCCGAATAAAAAACACACATT
>CALFBW010000038.1 GCA_937951415.1 uncultured Chitinophagales bacterium
TCGATCAATTTGAGAACATAGCTGCCAAATGGTAGATGGAGTACAAGAGAAGTAATCGTTAGAAGGCGAGTAGAGTTTGTGCCCCCTTTTCCTGTGATCTATTAAGAAGCTAATTCCCTAACATCATACTAGATTTTCTACAAAATATACTATTGAATAGCGGTCACCGTTTGCATTAAGCGAGTCGACATTCTTCGGACTCCCTATTTTTGCAGCTTAATAATAAAAGGTGAATCGAAATCCACTGTTCTATATCGGTCTAGGTTTTTTCTGTTTTATGCTATTGGGCAGCCTCAACTCCTGCTTGAATGACGATATTCTCGAGGATGACGACGCCTTTCCTATAGCGTCGGTCGACACGCTCGCTTTCGATACAGTTTTCACCACTTTAGGGTCGACCACCAAAGACTTTTTGATTTACAATATTCACGATCAGCAGATGGTCGTTGATCGCATTTACTTGGCAGGCGGAACAGATTCTCAGTACCGAATTAATGTGGATGGTGTTCCAGGAACCGTTCATGAAGAGGTGTCCATTGGCCCGAATGATTCCATTTACGTATTTGTCGAAGTTACGGTTGATCCCAATGATGAACAAATGCCTTTTTTATTGGAAGACTCAATAGTAATCGAATACAACGATTACAGCGACAAAGTGCTGCTAGAAGCGTATGGCCAGAATGCGCAGTTTTTTGATGCCGTGGAGGTTTGCGATGAAGTGTTTACCGATGAGCTTCCTATTGTCATAACGCGCCTACTATACGTACCTGCAGGATGCTCTTTAACCATCGAAGAAGGCGTCGATATATACGTGCGGAGAGGAGCCAGTTTTTTGGTGGAGGGTAATTTGACAATAAATGGAACCGCCGATAGTCTGGTAAGCTTTCAAGGAATTCGCCTTGAACCCAATTTTGATGGCCAACCCGGTCAGTGGCGCGGTTTGGATTTGTTGCGCGGAAGTAATTCCGAAATCAAGCATGCTGTGATTCAAGGATCGGATGTGGGCGTGAGTTTGGGATCCTTGCTTGCCCCTGAAAGTACCTCCGACTTCAATTGGGAAAATCGCGCCCAAATGAAAATGGAAAACTGCGTGATTAAATATCAACTAGGGAGCGGTGTCTTTAGCTTTTTAAGTGAGATAGAATTGGTCAATACCCTCATTCACACTTGTGGAGGAAATGTTTTGAATGTGTCTTATGGAGGAGTGGCCACAGCCACCAATTGTTCTTTCATCAATTATGGTGGAGCGGTTAACCACCAAAATGAAATCATCTCACTAGCCAATGCTTTGCAGTGGGAAACAGGTGGAGCCATTTTTTCAGCGGAAGCAGATGTTCTTTTGAAGAATACTTTGATTATGGGTTCACTGGAAAATGAGATTGCCATTCAAGATTCTGTTCCAGATGTGGCACTACTTAACTACCAATTTGATCATTGCTTAATAAAAACGACTTTGGAAGACAATGAGTTTTACAATAATTGCATATTCAATCCTCAAAGTCAAGATACCTTATTCGTTGATCGATTCAATGAGGACTTTCATTTGAACGACGATTCTCCCGCCATTGATGCGGGTACTGTTGAAGGCAATGTTCCAACGATAGATCTAGAAGCAAAACCAAGAGATGGAATGCCAGACATTGGCTGCTATGAATTTTAAGTCAATAATAAATGTAAGTAGGAGCCTTCTGCAAGCAATTGTCATTCTTGTACTTAGTCCTTCAACTTTTGCTTTCAAGAAAAGGTAAATACGCATTTTGTTGAATTTGCATAGAATAAAAGCGTCAGATTTGATCGGCTTTGAATATTCCTTGCATTCTTCTCTGTTCTTTCTTTCCTGTTTTCTTTTTCTTTGATTATAAAGACACTACCTTTGCGGCTGAAAAAAACAGGATAATCCAGTGCAGCAACAGCAATTTCGGTTTTTTTATAGGCTAATGTTGGCAGTTATTGTCGGCATCACTTTGGGCATGAATCCAGCCTTGGTAGCCCAATCGGGTCACTCAGGACATAGTCATGCAGGTCATGATCATTCTGGTCACAGTCATGCAGGCCATGATCACTCAGGACACAGTCATGGAAAGAAAGCTGTAAAGGCGCCTTCAGGAAAAAGATCACAAGCCAAAGTTGGTGGTCACGATCATTCGAACGATGCCCATGGAGCCAGCGGAAGCAAAGCAGGAGATCATGCTGGATCTAAGAAAGTAGATGTGACAGAAATGATTATGCATCACATTGCCGATGCTAATGAATTTCATATTGCAGGCGATTTCTCCATCCCTTTGCCTTGTATTTTTTATCACAAGGAGAGAGGCTTGTCGATGTTTTTGTCGAGTAAGCTAGGAAATCACCACCACCCTAAAATGCACAATGGCTATTTAATGAACCATGGTCGTGTAGCAGCAGTGAAAGGAACTGTCCCAGCTGGAACGGTAGACATTGGTTCAGACCATCACGGAGGTTTCACTTACCAAGGAAAAGCTTTAGAAATCGAGAATAGCTCAAAGATAACCGCTGAGAGTAGCTTCTACGATTTCTCTATTACTAAGAATGTATTTACGATGTTACTCGCAGCAGCTTTGTTGTTGGGAATATTCATTACAGTAGCAAGATCTTACAAAAGACGAGAAGGACAAGCACCATCAGGTTTGCAGTCATTTATAGAACCACTATTTGTTTTCATTAGAGATGAAGTGGCAAGGCCGATGATTCCGAACAAATCGGAAAAATACACCCCCTTCTTAATGACGCTTTTCTTCTTCATTTTGATTTGTAATTTGTTGGGATTGATACCATTTTTCCCAGGATCGGCCAACTTGAGTGGAAATATCGCCTTTACCGCAGTATTGGCAGTGATCACCTTGATTGTGGTGAGTGTAAGTGCGAATAAAGATTACTGGCTGCACATTTTTTGGATGCCAGGAGTTCCAACTGCTATTAAGCCGGTCATGGCTATAGTAGAAGGCATGGGAATTATTTTAAAGCCTTTTGTATTGATGTTGCGTTTGTTCGCAAATATTACAGGAGGACACATTGTAGTATTGAGTTTGGTGAGTTTGATTTTCATCTTTGGGAAATTTGGAGCTGATTATATGGGAGCAGGAATGGGAGCAGCTATTGCTGTCCCGTTTGTTTTGTTTATCAGCCTCATTGAATTGCTAGTAGCTTTCCTGCAAGCATTCATCTTTACCATGTTAACTGCATTGTACATAGGGTCGGCTGTTGAAGAACACGACCACCATTAATATTTTGAATTTACAGTAGATAAATAACAATAATTAAAATTTACTTATTATGATTTACGGAATTGCCGCAATAGGTGCAGGATTAGCTGCAATCGCTGCAGGAATCGGAATTGGTCAAATTGGAGGAAAAGCGATGGAAGCTATCGCACGTCAGCCAGAGGCCGTAGGAGATATTCGTACCAGTATGATTATCGCTGCTGCATTGGTAGAGGGTGCTGCGATCTTTGCGATCGTTGTTGCATTGCTTCAAGCTGCTCCTACACCATAATAGCAGACTTTAGAAATCAGATAAGTTGGAAAAATAAAACCGTCCGAGTAGAACTTACTTGGGCGGGTTTTTACCAACATTTCATCTCTAAACAAGTCATGTTATGATGATCCTTTTAAAATCTTCTCCTTTCTCTCTGGTACAACCAGATTACGGTCTCCTGTTTTGGACGTCCTTGATCTTTTGTATTCTGTGGTTGCTTTTAGGCAAATTTGCCTTCGGACCAATTTCTAGTGCTTTACGCGACCGTGAAGACGGTATTCGCGATGCCTTAGATGCCGCAGAAAAAGCAAAAGCTGAAATGGCTAACCTCACAGCAGAAAACGAGCGTATTTTGGTGCAAGCAAGAGAGGAGCGTACAGCTATTTTGAACGAAGCCAAAGAAATGAAGGCGGGTATTTTGGATGAAGCACGTGCGAAGGCGAAGGAAGAAGCAAAGAAAATTGCTGAACAAAACATGGCAGAAATTGAAGCGCAAAAGCGTTCTGCCATTACCGAAGTGAAGAACCTGATTGGGTCGTCAACGGTCGACATCGCTGAGCAAGTTCTTGCTCGTGAGTTAGATACTGACGACAAGCACTCTGCTTACATCCTTCAGGAAATGCAAAAGCTGAATCTGAATTAATATGAGCGTTTCTCGATTATCCAGCAGATATGCCAAGTCACTCATTGAGCTGGCTGAAGAAAAGGGCGCTTTTAATGAAGTGTCAGCCGACATGAAGTCGCTGCAAAAGATCGTCGCTGAAAACAAAGAGTTGCAAAATTTCTTTTCTAGTCCGGTAATTAAGCCGGAAAAGAAATCGAAAGTTGCGAGTGCAATGTTTGAAGGGAAAGTTCATCCGATTACTTGGTCTTTTATGGATCTAGTAATCAAGAAGCGGAGAGAAGCATACATGAAGGATATCATGAACTCTTACGTGTTGCAATACAATGTTAAAAACAAAATTGCTACGGCAACTTTGATCACAGCTGCACCCGTTGGAGATGATATCCGCAAAAAAATCGAAGGAATCGTATTGAAAAACCTTGAAGGAGTGGAATCTGTAGAGATCACTTCAGAAATAGACAAAAGTCTGTTGGGAGGTTTCGTGTTAAAATACGAGGACAAACTCTACGATTCTAGCGTGAAAAACAAGCTGGAAAAACTGAGAAAACAATTTTCATAAAAACTACACGCGAAAAACATAAAGCAAAATGGTTGAAGTAAGAGCCGAAGAAATTTCGTCGATCCTGCGAGAGCAACTGAGCAACTTTAAGTCTGCAGCAGAGCTCGAAGAAGTAGGTACCGTACTCCAAGTGGGTGACGGTATTGCGCGTATTTATGGTTTAACCAATGCACAGGCTGGTGAGCTCATTGAGTTTGCTAACGGTGTGCGAGGAATCGTATTGAACTTAGAGGAAGACAACGTTGGTGCTGTACTGATGGGAAGCTCTGAAGGAATTAGCGAAGGCGACAATGTGAAGCGTACGGGTCAAATTGCCTCTATTCCAGTAGGAGAAGGAGTTGTTGGCCGTGTAGTTAATACTTTAGGTCAGCCAATCGATGGGAAAGGTCCTATCGTGGGTGAAACTTTCGAGTTGCCGCTAGAGCGTAAAGCGCCTGGGGTAATTTACCGCCAGCCGGTAAATGAGCCACTTCAAACAGGTATCAAAGCCATCGATGCGATGATTCCTATTGGACGTGGACAACGTGAGTTGATCATTGGTGACCGTCAAACAGGTAAGACGGCAATTGCCATCGATACCATCATTAACCAGAAAGAGTTTCACGAACGCAATGAAACGGTTTACTGTATTTATGTAGCCATCGGTCAGAAGGCTTCTACAGTAGCTTCGGTTGCACGTGATTTAACCAATGCTGGAGCAATGGACTACACCACAATTGTGAGTGCATCTGCTGCCGATCCAGCACCAAACCAATTCTATGCTCCTTTTGCGGGTGCAGCAATTGGTGAGTACTTCCGTGATACGGGTCGCCCTGCTTTGATCATTTACGATGATTTGTCAAAGCAAGCTGTTGCCTACCGTGAGGTATCTCTTTTACTTCGTCGTCCTCCAGGGCGTGAGGCATACCCAGGAGATGTATTCTACCTACACAGCCGTTTGTTAGAGCGCGCTGCAAAGATCATCGCAGATGATAAGGTAGCTTCTGAAATGAACGACCTTCCTGATGTGTTGAAAGACAAAATCAAAGGGGGGGGATCTTTGACGGCTTTGCCAATTATTGAAACACAAGCAGGGGATGTATCTGCTTATATTCCTACCAACGTAATCTCGATTACCGACGGACAAATTTTCTTGGATGCCGACTTGTTTAACGGAGGTATTCGTCCAGCGATTGATGTAGGACTTTCAGTATCTCGTGTAGGAGGATCTGCACAGATCAAATCCATGAAGAAAGTATCGGGTACTTTGAAGTTAGACCAAGCACAGTATCGTGAGTTAGAGGCTTTCTCTAAATTCGGTTCTGATTTGGATGCAGCAACAAAAGCGGTACTGGATAAAGGCATCCGTAACGTGGAAATCTTGAAACAAGGTCAATATTCTCCTTACTCAGTGGAAAAGCAAATTGCCATCATCTTCTTGGGAACAAAAGGATTGTTGCGCGATGTGCCTGTAGACAAGGTAGGAGAATTCGAAGAGAACTACTTGTCTTTATTGGAAAGAAAGCACGCGGGAATCTTAGATACTTTGAAGAGCGGAAAGTTGACAGATGAAACCAAAGAAGTGATGACGAAGGTTGGAGCGGAAGTGGCATCTCAATACAAAGGAGCTTAATCAATTACTCAACGATCATTCTACAATAGAACGGAATAATGTCGGGAAAACTTAAAGAAGTAAAGACCAGGATCGCTTCGGTAAAATCTACCCAGCAGATCACTAAGGCCATGAAATTAGTAGCTGCTTCAAAATTGAAGAAAGCCACTGATGCCATCGTGCAAATGCGTCCTTATGCCGATAAGTTAGGCGATATGTTGGGCAATATTGTAAGCGCTACGGAAGGAGAAATCAATCTAGAGTTAGCAAACGAACGACCAGAGATCAACAATGTGTTAATTGTGGTCATCACATCTGACAAAGGATTGTGCGGTGCTTTTAATACCAATGTGATCAAGCAGGCTGCAGCTGGAGTAAAAGCTTACGACAAGCAACGTCAAGCAGGAAAATTGAGCATCATGCCTTTCGGAAAGAAAGGAATGGATTTCTTTAAGAAGTATGAAAATGTAAACCTGATCACCGATTATGTGGACATTTTTAAGGGCCTGAGTTTCGAAAATGCAGCTGAATCGGTAGAGCGCATCTTGGAAGATTATACTGCTGGAACTTTCGATGTAGTGAAAGTGGCATATGCGGAATTCCGTAACCCAGTAGTTCAGAACTTTCAATTACGTGATTTCTTGCCGATCGCAAGAATGGAGCAGCCAGTTAGCGATACAGCAGCAGCAAGCAAAAGCAAAGCTGATTATATCTTCGAGCCTAGCAAAGATGTCTTACTAAGGGAATTGGCGCCTAAGATCTTGAAAACGCAGTTTTACAGCTACCTTCTCGATAGTAACGCTTCAGAGCACGGAGCTCGAATGACTGCTATGGAGTCGGCGACAGAAAACGCCAACGAGTTGTTGCGTTCTTTGAAACTGACTTACAACCGTGCACGTCAAGCAGCCATTACCACAGAGATTACAGAGATCGTTTCGGGTGCAGCTGCACTACAAGGAAACTAGACAACATGCGCAGTTTACAATAGAGCGCTGTTAATAAATAAAGGAAAGGGCGAAACATTATGTTTCGCCTTTTTCGTTTTATAAAATCTCAAAGTCCCTGTCGATTTTCATTGAAAATCAAGCTACTACTCACAAGGTATTTTTCTGGTCTCATCTACACATCTTATCAAGCTTACCAGATATTACAGTTCATCCCATTTGGCCAAAACGGGTTCAGCAGAAGTGTGTGAGTCGATTCAAGGAGCCAAACGTTCGATGTTCCAAGCCCCAGCTTCGTCTCGATTGTAAGCAATTCGATCGTGTAAGCGAGCAGGCCGCCCTTGCCAAAACTCGAATCGTTGAGGTCTCACCAGAAATCCACCCCAGTGTTCGGGACGTGATAAATCACCACTGTCCTGAGCTGCTTTGTAGTTTTCTTGTAATTCTTCCCTAGAGGAAACGCTCGAACTTTGAGCAGATGAAATCGAAGCCGCACGACTATTGGCTGGCCGAGCATTGAAGTAGATATCGGATTGCTCGGAAGATACCTTTTCTACCCTTCCTTCAATGCGGACTTGGCGCTCCAGAACATCCCAAAAGAACAGCAGCGCCGCCTTCGGATTGGCAATCAATTCTTGCCCTTTTCTGCTTTTGTAATTGGTGTAAAAGATAAAGCCTTCTTCGGAGAAACCTCGCAACAATACAATTCGTGCAGATGCTTGGCTCTCCAAACTTGCAGAAGCAAGTACCATCGCGTTCGCTTCCCGAACTTCCGATGCCGCTGCCGATTTATACCAAAGCTCAAACTGATTGAAGGGGTTGGGAGCAATCATGCTTTCCAACAACTCACCCTTATCGTATTTCTCTCGTTGGCTTTGTATTTCCTTCATCTCTTCACCCATCAATCTATCTATTCTGTCGGTAAGATAATCGACCGCGAACTTAAACCACTAAAATTACCAAATCCATTTTCAATGTTATTGTACACTTGAACGGGCTCCGCAAAAGGATTGTCTTGACGGTTTTGTTGCAACTCAAAAGATTTGCTGTAAAGATAAAAGTCCTTCGAAAGCGTTGACAAAACAATTTCTTGGGATTGTTCGCCAATGACATTTAGATAGTAATCTTCTAGGAAAAACTTAAGTTCTTTTCGATCACCTTCAAAGGTCAAATCTCTGAAAAAACTATCACTTCCATATTTACAATCAATTTCACCCTCAAAAAGATCTCCGCTTCCCGCACCGAAAGTACCATCTAAGCTGTAAATACAATTTAAATAGCAGTTTTCCTCCGAGCATGTTTGAAAGGAAAGAGCGTAAAAATTCTCCGCATCTGGATCATCGAATGTAACAGCAAACTCAGCGTAGGTTTCATCAGTAGCCAAAGCCAAATACGATGGATCCAAAAGTGCAATGCTCTCGATTTCCACAGGGGCCGGAGCAAATCCAGTTGCTTTAATCTCTGGGTAACCTGCCGCACTTGCTTCCAAAGTGTACACCTTTCCCGCTTCCACAACTAGTGCAGAACTACTCACATAAGAATCAAAATAAGACATGTTTCCATCTTGCAAGTACGATACAAAAGGCAAGGTTTCTAATAGCGTCCCATCAGCATAAATGCTTACAATGGCATTTTCTATGCGTGTATCACCACCTCCGGGTTCTATCTCACTTAAAATGGAGACACTGTGTGATAAGGTCACGGCAATTCGCTCTCCTACATTCAAGACACAATTAGCCACCAACTGTTGTTCTGTTTCTGGTAGCTCCAATTCCACTGTTGATTCGAAAAAATCCTCGCAGCTAGACAAAAGCAAAACAGTGCAAACGAGCAGCAAGCTCAGGAGTTTTTTATTAATAAACATGTCTTAGTTTTTATTAGTAATAAATGAGAACGACTTACCAACGACGGGTATAACTGATCGATGGAATGACTGGAAAGAGATTTACTTGACGAAAAACGTTTTCGCCATCATCATCTCTTCCCTGATACACAAAGAAGGGGTTCTGGCGATTGTAAGCATTGTAAAAGCTGAAGTTCCAAACGCGCTCTCCGCGTTTCTTTTGCTTGACAAAATTTATTCCCACATCTAAGCGGTGATAAGCGCCCATTCGAAAACTATTCCGCTCACCATATTCATAAAGAGTCGAATAATATTCCTGGAAACCAACACCCTCAAATTTTTGCAAAGGCAAAGTAACTGCTACGCCTGTTCCATATACCCAAGTGGCAGATACATCCACGCCTTCTCCTAACTCGTAAACACCCACCAAAGAGATGTCATGCCGACGATCGTATCGATAAGAAAATTCTTCTCCGAAATTGATCTCTTCTCCTGGTCGATCAAACAAGCGATTCGACCAAGCTAAAGTGTAGCCTAGCCAACCTGTAAAACGACCTGTTTTCTTTTGGATAAACAATTCCAATCCATAAGACTTGCCAAGTCCAGCAGCTACTTGGCTTTCCCAATCACCATTCACATCTACAAAAGAGGCGCCGTCTTTATAGGCGATGATATTGCTCATTCTTTTATAGTAAGCTTCCAGGCTTACTTCATAATCCTTATTCCAGTTGTAGGCAAGACCACCCGCCACTTGCCACGATTGTTGTGGTTCCACTTGATCTGTTGAAGGCACCCACAAGTCTG